>NZ_BJCE01000134.1:0-15370 GCF_005402885.1 Sphaerospermopsis reniformis | reverse complement strand
GCATTTTTTCCGGGCTATACTAACAGTAACTATCTCTAGCCCTGATGATTACGTCAAGTCTGGCTGAAATGAGAACATCCTCAAAGCCATACACAGACTGCCTTTTTAATTTTCGGACAGGTCTATTGATAAACGTCCTCCCAGTGGCACACCCCGGTTATCAGCACACGCTTTAGTACAGGAATATCTCAACAAGACTGAGCATCTTTGGGCTATAACTACTAATGGTTTTCGTTGGCGGTTATTACGTGATTCGTCTTTGATGACTCGCCTTACTTATATCGAATTTGACCTAGAGCAGATTCTTAATGGCGAAAATTTTGCCGAATTTGGTCTATTTTATCGGCTTTTCCACCGTTCCCGTTTACCCCAAACTGCGGATGATGCGGATAAGTGCTTGTTGGAATATTACCATCAAGAGAGTTTGCAGCAAGGGGGAAGGGTACGCGATCGCCTCCGCGATGGTGTAGAAAAAGCATTAATACAACTAGGTAATGGTTTTTTACAACATCGTGATAGTGAAAATCTCCGCCAAAAATTAGCTACTGGTAATGGGTTAAATGAAATAGGTTATTATCGCCAATTATTAAGATTAATTTATCGTCTCTTATTCTTAATGGTGGCAGAATCTCGCAACTTATTATTGATAGGAGAAGACCCAGAAAAAGCGAGAATTTATTTAGAATATTACAGCATTGAAAGATTAAGAGAATTAGCAGAACGTCCCCGCTATCGTCGGGAAGGTTTTCAAGATATTTGGCAAGGTTTACGGGTGACATTTAAGTTATTTGATGAAGATTGGCGCGGACAAATATTAGGTTTATCGCCTTTAAATGGTGATTTATTTGGTTCACAAACATTGACAGATTTAGATGATTGTGGTATTGATAATTATGATTTATTAACTGCCATTCGGTGTTTATCTTTGTATGAAGATAAAGGTCAAACACGCCGGGTAAATTATGCGGCTTTGGATGTGGAAGAATTGGGAAGTGTCTATGAAAGTTTATTAGATTTTCACCCCCAAATTAAACAAAATCAAGGCATATATGAGTTTAATTTAGTATTTGGAAGTGATAGAAAAACCACAGGTTCTTATTACACCCCTCCCCAACTTGTCCAACAGTTAATTAAAACCGCATTAGAACCAGTTATTGAGGAAAAATTGCGCCAAGCTGAAAAGAAAACTGCCAATTCCAATAATTACGAATTACAAACTACGAATTCCAAATTCCAAATTACGAATTACGAATTACGAATTACGAATTACGAATTACGAATTATCCCTATTAAGCATAAAAGTAATAGATCCTGCTTGTGGTTCTGGACATTTTTTATTAGCAGCAGCAAGACGCATAGGAAAGGAATTAGCGAAAGTAAGAACAGGGGAATCTCAACCAGCACCAGAACCTTTACGTCAAGCTGTGCGTGATGTGATTCAAAATTGTATTTATGGCGTAGATTTGAACCCTTTAGCGGTAGATTTGTGTAAGGTAGCTTTATGGATTGAAGGTTTTGCCACTGGTAAACCTTTGAACTTTTTAGATCATCGGATAAAATGCGGTAATTCTCTCGTTGGTGTTTTGGATTTAGATTGTTTAGATGCAGGTATTCCTGATGATGCTTTTAAAGCGGTGACAGGTGATGATAAGAAGTTAGCGACTGATTTTAAGAAGCGGAATAAGAAAGAACGGGAAAACCAAGGACAATTATCTATTTTTGAAACTGCTGCTGATGATAATTACATCTTTGCGAAATTATGGCAAGAATTAGCGGACTTTTCGGAAAATACACCCCAGGAAGTTAAAGAAAAAGAGAGAAAATATCAAGATAATCTTTTAGATAATCATTGGTGGTTGAAAAAAGCAGCTTGTAATTTATGGACTGCGGCATTTTTCATGTATTTAACTGAACATAATTTACAACTTTTACCAACTACAGCAACTATAGATAGGTTAAAACGGGAAACTGTCCAAAAGGTTCTTAATTCAGATTCTAATTACGAATTACGAATTACGAATTACGAATTACAAGGGTTAATTGAAGCTGCGAATAAGTTAGCACAGGAAAAGAATTTCTTTCATTGGCCTTTAGAATTCCCCGAAGTTTTCAACCCTCAACCCGAAAATTCAAGTAATTACGAATTACGAATTACGAATTACGAATTACCGAAAGGTTTTAGTTGTGTTTTGGGTAATCCTCCTTGGGAGAGAATTAAGTTACAAGAAAAGGAGTTTTTCGCTTCTCGCAGTTTGGATATTGCAAACGCACCAAATAAAGCAGCGCGGGAAAGGTTGATTAAGGAGTTACCTAAGAAAAATCCAGCTTTAGCACAAGCTTTTGAGGATGCTAAACATGATGCGGAAGCACAAAGTAAGTTTATTCGGGAGTCGGGGAGATTTCCGTTAACTGCTGTGGGTGATATTAATACTTATGCTGTGTTTGCGGAAACTACCAGATGTTTAATTAATGATAATGGTAGAGTTGGGGTGATTTTACCTTTAGGAATTGCTACTGATGCAACTACATCGAAATTTTTTCGTGATTTAGTGGAATCATCAAGTCTTTTGAGAATTCAAGGATTTGAAAATGAAAAATTCTTATTTCCTGGTATTGATCACCGAGTATCTTTCTGTATTCTTTTTCTTGGTGGTTCACAAGTGGATTTCATGGAAATGAACTTTTCTTGGTTTGCTTCAAATGTTACACAAGCAAATGAACTCGCTAGACAAGTAAATCTTACTAAATCAGATTTCGCTCTTATTAATCCTAACACTTTTAATTGCCCTATTTTCCGCACACGTCAGGATGGTGAACTAACAAAAAGAATTTATCAGTTAGTTCCTATTTGGGAAAATGAAAAGACAGATAATAATCTTTGGTGTATTTCATTTATGGCAATGTTTCACATGGCTAATGATAGCAGTTTATTTAAAAATCAAGCAGGTGATGGCTTAGTTCCTCTTTATGAAGCGAAGATGTTTCACCAGTTTGATCACCGTTACTCAACTTATGAAGGTGCAACACAAGCAAATCTAAATGTTGGGATATTACCTCAACCTTCTACTGAAATCAAGCAGCAAAATAATTTCTCTATTCAGCCTCGTTATTGGGTTAATAAAGGTGATGTAGAAAATAGGTTAAGTGAAAAATGGAATAAAAAATGGTTAATAGCTGGAAGAAAAATATCTTTTTCTAAAAATGAAAGAACTTTTATTGCAAGTATATTACCTCTTAGTGGTTGTGGTGATAGCATCAATTTATTCCTAACACAAGAAAAAGACACTAAGCTAATCTCTGCTTTTTATGCTAATTTAAATTCTCTAATTTTTGATTTTATTTGTAGGCAAAAATTAGCAGGAAATAATCTAGCTTTCTTTTTTATTAAACAACTTCCTGTTATTCCCCCAGAAAGATACACAGAAAAAGACATAGAATATATCGCCCCCCGCGTCCTCGAATTAGTGTACACATCCTGGGATATGCAACCCTTCGCACAAGACATGGGATATAACGGAGAACCATTTATTTGGAATCCCAACAAACGCGCCTTAATTCGAGCAGAATTAGACGCATATTACGCCAAACTTTACCAACTCACCCGCGAAGAACTACGATATATATTAGATCCTGCGGATGTGTATGGTGCAGATTTTCCCAGTGAAACATTTAGAGTATTAAAGAACAATGAAATCAAGCAATATGGAGAATATAGAACCCAAAGATTAGTATTAGAAGCATGGGATAGAGTAATTCGTAATTCGTAATTCGTAATTCGTAATTCGTAATTCGTAATTCGTAATTCGTAATTCGTAATTCGTAATTTGTAATTCGTAATTTGTAATTCGTAATTCGTAATTAGTAATTAGTAATTCGTAATTCGTAATTAGTAATTAGTAATTCGTAATTCGTAATTCGTAATTCGTAATTCGTAATTCGTAATTCGTAATTAGGGTTTGCTGAATAAACCTAAAACCTTGATATATCAAAGGTTAGAGGCTGATAAACACAGAAATTAGTGCAAGGGTTTTGAAGGGTATACCGGAAAAAGTGTGCATTTTTTGGGATTTCAAGAGATGGCAAAAAAATTTTCAAATCTCCTCCTGACTCCTGACTCCTGACTCCTATGCCCTCACGGAAAAACTTTCTCAGCAACCCCTAATTATTTTGTCAGAATCAAGATAAGTGTATTTTATCATCTTAAATATTCACCAATAAATTATCAATAACATCCTGTAAATCCTAAAATCCTGGACATCCTGATTCAAACAAAAAAAAATTAATCAATGAAATGTAAAGTTTTATATTATCTGCTTTTATTAGTTGCATATAAGGATAATTGTATTTTATAATCTTAGATATCCACCAATAAATTATCAATAACATCCTGTACATCCTAAAATCCTGGACATTATCTCGACTTACTTCGACTGCGCTCAGTACAGGTCGCTCGATAACCACCTGATTCAGACAAAAATTATTCTAGCCTATGGATAGCGAATTAGAACAAAAAATCTATCACACATTGATAGAAAACCTACCTAATGATGATAACTTTATCAATGTTGTCAATAACTTACTGACTATAATCGAAAGAGGTTGTAGTGAAAAAGCTGCATATCATAATCAACCCCTACCAAATGAACAGTTTAATTACTGGAATAGTTTTCAACAAGAAATACATCATTTAAAGATAATAAAGCAGCAAGAAAAAATTAAAGCCTATAGAGGAAAACTGAAATGGGAAGGTAATTTAGAAGAAATGAGAACAAACGGATGATTATTGTAGATTCAAGCGTATGGATAGACTATTTTAATGGTGTAGAAACACCAGAAACCAATAAATTAGATACACTGTTAGGAGTAGAACAAATTGCTATTGGTGATTTAATTTTGACTGAAGTTTTACAAGGTTTTCGTGCAGATGAGGGATATCAAACAGCAAAAGAATTACTAACTTCTCTACAGATTTTTGAGATGTTAGGATTAAATATTGCTATCAAAAGTGTTGATAACTATAGATTTCTTAGGAAAAGAGGTATTACTATTCGCAAAACTGCTGATGTAATTATTGCAACTTTTTGTATTGAAAACCAAAACCAGCTTTTATTTAGTGATAAGGATTTTATCCCTTTTGTTAATCATCTTGGTTTAATTCAAGTTTCAACATCTTGAAATCACCAAATTACAAAATACATTAAACATCAAACTATATCCTGTAAATCCTTAAATCCTGTAAATCCTGATTCAGACAATTACGAATTATGAAAATCCCAGTCAAACTACAAGAACTCATCCAACAACCAGAAGCAGCAATATTATCTGTTAGTTCCCTCATGGGACAAAAATTAGCATTAGTAGACTGTACAAATATTGCTGAACTTACCCCAGAACAAATTGATTTAATTTTCACCCATATTCCCCAAGAATGGGATGATAAAGAAATCACAGAAATCTTTAATCCTGACACCTGTACACAAACCTTTGCTAATCAATTATTAGCATATATAGATCAACGCTTAGGACGCACCCCCCAACTTTCCGTAATTACGAATTATGAATTACGAATTACGAATTATCTCGATATATTCAATTTCCGTAATCAAATTATAGGCGATTATCGTCGATATATAGAAAGTTTCTTAAAAATTCGTGATCCTAGAGTCGAAGAATTTGTCAATCAAGAACTAGAAAAAGGACAACTGTGGACAAACTCCCTAGTACAATTAAATCCTAAATATCGCCCTGGTGCAACAGTCAATGAATTAGTAAAAAACGGTATTCTCCATCCTGACTGTACACAATACTTCTCTAAAAATGGTCATCCTTTTAATTTCCATTATCACCAAAAACAAGCATTTGAAACTGCCCAAAAACAAGAACCTTATGTATTAACAACGGGTACAGGTTCAGGAAAAAGCATGACTTATGTTGTCCCCATTTTTGATGACTTACTGCGTCATCCAGAAATTCAAGGAGTTAGGGCAATATTAGTATATCCTATGAACGCCCTGATCAACTCCCAAGAAGAAGAATTAAAGAAATTTCTTAACAACGTTCCTAATAGTCATATTCGCGTTGCTAAATACACCGGACAAGAAAGTTTAAGTACAAAAACCGAAATTCAAAATAACCCACCTCACATATTATTAACTAACTACGTGATGCTGGAATTAATGCTTTCCCGCACCCAGGAAGAAAAACTTGTTGCATCCCCAGAATTAAAATTCCTGGTATTAGATGAACTGCATACTTATAGAGGTAGACAAGGTGCAGATGTAGCGATATTAATTAGAAAATTACGTCAACGTTGTGGAAAAATTGGAAATAATGGGGAGTTGGGAGTCGTAAGTCGGGAGTCGGGAAATAATAATAATTACGAATTACCTCCACACAACATTTCCGCAGGAAATAATAATTACGAATTACGTTCGCGTAGCGTTTCCGAAGGAAATATTACGAATTACGAATTATTATGTATTGGTACAAGTGCTACCATGTCCACAGAAGGAACACGCACAGAACGTCGTCAAGTAGTTGCAGATGTCGCAAGTAAATTATTTGGTGTGGAAATTAAACCTGATAACGTCATTGACGAAACCTTAGAACGTTCTATCAAACGTCCTCAACCTACCATTACAGAACTACGAGAAAGCATTGATAGAGGTTTACCACCAGAGACAGAACAAACATTAGAGAATTTCCAAAATCATCCTTTAAGTTATTGGATAGAAATGACCTTTGGTTTAGAAGATAAACAAGGTCATCTTGTGAGAAGAACACCCATAAGTTTAGAAAATGGCGCAGAAAAATTAGCTGATGAAACTCAATTTTCTTTTGATATTTGTTTAGATGTCCTTAAACAGATGTTTTTATGGGGAAGTAAAGTTAAAGGTTTAGCTTTTCGACTTCATCAATTTATCTCCCAAGGTGGTAGCGTTTACTCTACCATTGAAAGTCCAAAAAAACGCTTCCTCACCCTAGAAGGACAATATACCACCACAGAAGAACGGTTACTTTATCCCCTCGTCTTTTGTCGGGAATGCGGACATGATTATTATGTTGTTAATTACAACGAAGATAAACAAATAGTCCTTCCCCAACTCCCCACAGCATTAGATATGAATCCTGAATATGCTGATATTCAAGCTGGTTATCTTACCTTAGATGAACCAGAACCTAATTTTCATATTTGGGATGCTTATAAAGATGAAGAAAGACTTCCTGACTCCTGGTTTACGGAAACTAAAAAGAAAGGACGAGTTCCTAAAAAAGATTATGCTAAATTCATTCCCCAAAAATTACAAATTCTCCCCAACGGAAAAGTTACAACTTCTCCATTACAAGGAACAACTTGTTGGTTTGTTCCTAGACCATTTCGCGTGTGTTTAAATTGTGGTGTAGTTCATGATGGAAATAAAAACGAATTTACCAAACTTTCGCGCTTGAGTAGTGAAGGTAGAAGTACCGCTACCACCCTCCTCTGTTTATCCACTGTCAGCCGTCTAAAACAAGTTTTCACAGGCGAAAAAGCCCAAGCTGCCAAAATTCTCAGTTTTACCGATAATCGCCAAGATGCCTCATTACAAGCGGGGCATTTTAATGATTTTGTGCAAACCAGTTTTTTACGTGCTGCTTTATTAGGTGCATTGCAAAGTAAAGGTAAACTTACTCACGGTGAATTAGTGAGTGAAGTTATTAAACAAATGGGAATATCTCAAAAAGATTATGCTAGAGAAGTGGCAGAATTTGGTAGAGGTAAAACACGCAATGAAAAGGCTTTTCAACACTTAATTGAATATCGTCTTTATGAAGACTTACGCAGGGGATGGCGTTTAGTTCAACCTAATTTAGAACAGTGTGGACTTTTGGTAATTGAATATGATGGGTTAGAGGAAATTTGTACAGATAAAGCTATTTGGAATAAACACCGTCATCCAGTTTTGTTACAAGCAACTCCTCAAGAAAGATTGACTGCTGCTTTAGCTTTATTAAATCATCTCCGTCGAGAATTAGCTATTGATGTTAATTTACTGCAATTTAATAACAGAGATTCTTTAAAGAAAGAAATTATTCAAGCAATTAAAGAACCTTGGGTATTTGATGAAAATGAACAATTGCATTTTGCCAAATTTGCCATTATTGATGGTAATTATAAACCAAAATCTCACCAAAAAGCCCCGGTAAAATTAACCAGTAGAAGTAAAGTAGGGCGTTTTTTACGTTCTCCTAAAGCTTGGTCATTACGCAGTGAATCATTAACAGAAACAGAGTACAATAGTTTAATTAGTACCTTCGTTGCAGCCTTAGCTGATGGTGGTTTTTTAACTACTGAAAATGGGATTCAATTACAAATTAGTTCCTTGGTATGGAAATTTACAATATTAACTGAAATTTCCCCTGACCCTCTTGCATCTAAGCGTTTACAGGGTCAAGAAGATGCCAAAATACCTGTTAATAGATTCTTTCAAGAATTTTATCAAACTAACGCCCAAACTATTAAAGCAATGGAAGGGCGAGAACATACAGGACAAGTTAAAACTCAAGCACGTCAAGAACGGGAAGAAAGATTTAGAAAAGGAGAATTAGCGAGTTTATTCTGTTCTCCGACAATGGAATTAGGTATAGATATTTCTGACTTGAGTGTGGTTCACTTACGTAATGTTCCCCCCAGTCCCGCAAATTACGCCCAACGTAGCGGACGTGCGGGGAGGAGTGGACAGGAGGCTTTGGTAATAACTTATGCTGCCATTGGTAGTGGACATGATCAGTATTTCTTCCAACGTCAACAGCAAATGGTAGCTGGTGCTGTTGCTCCGCCTAAGTTAGAATTAGCAAATCAAGATTTAGTTAAATCTCATGTGTATTCAATTTGGTTAGCACATACAGGAGTTTATTTAGATGACTCCATGAACAAAATTCTTGATTTAGATGTTACTAATTATCCCCTGAAAAATAGTGTACGTGAACAATTAATACTTAGTCCTGCAAAATTAGCTGAATGTCTCCAAGCTACTCGGTCAATACTTGCAGATACTTTTTGTCAAAGTGATTTACAAAAAGCCTCTTGGTATTCTGTACATTGGCTACAATTTACCCTAGAAAATGCACTGAATACCTTTGAGAAAAAATGCTGCAAGCGGTGGCGTGAACTTTATGATGGTGCTGTCAAACAAAGAGATCAGGCTAACATCATAATTAGTCGTTCTGCTGCTGGTTATGTTACAGATGAAGAACGCAAAAACGCTGAAGCTCAAGCAAGAGAAGCACAACGACAAATAGATTTACTGGTAGGACAAAACCAAGGTAAGAGTAATAGCGAATTTGAATTTTATCCCTACCGCTACTTTGCTGCTGAAGGATTTTTACCAGGGTTTAACTTCCCCCGCTTACCTGTGAGAGTATTTATACCCACTAATGATGGGGGTGAATTTATCTCTCGTCCCCGTGTTGTCGCTTTACGAGAATTTGCACCCAGTAATATTATTTACTATGAAGGTAGTAAATTTATGGTGTCAAAAACCAAAGTACCTGTAGGGGGAATTGAAAGTCAATATCAAAGAGTAAGCTGTTGTTTTAACTGTGGTTATTTCCATCTAGATGATGCGCGTGATACCTGCGAAAACTGCGGTGCAAAAATTAAACCTGATAGTTCTCAAAACCTAGCTAAATTAAATCGTGTGTTGTCAATGGAGACAGCATTTACTCGCAGAAGAGAACGTATTACCTGCGATGAAGAGGAAAGATTGAAATATGGTTATAATATTACTACCCATTTCCGTTATGCAGATCAAAAACCAGAATCTGGCACAGTTTTAGCAGCAGATAATACACCATTATTTAAGTTAACCTATGGAGCAACAGCTAAATTATGGCGTATCAATAGAGGACTGAAGAAAAACACCGAAGAAAGAGGGTTTAAATTAGATACTAAAACAGGTAATTGGGGAGATACAAAAAATAATTTACAAACCAACTCACTACCAACAAATTTACCTTCAGAAACCTTACACACCGAAGTAAATTTAATGGTAGATGACACTTGCAATATTCTTGTCATCGAACCTTTGAATGTTCCCCAAGATAACAAAGAAGCCTTTATTGCTACTCTCCAACATACCCTAGAAACAGCAATTCAAGCAGTTTATAAATTAGAACCAGATGAACTGGACTCAGAAAGATTAGGAGAAGGAAAATATTTACTATTTTGGGAAGCATCAGAAGGTGGTGCTGGAGTTTTATCCCAACTATTAAAACAAGCAGATGCTTTTATCAAAATTGCCAATGCTGCTTTAGATATCTGTCATTTCTTAGAACCCAAGGATAGCTGTATTCAAGCTTGCTATGAGTGTTTACTTTCCTACAGGAATCAATTTGATCATCCGTTAATTAATCGTCATCTGATTAAACCTTTACTGGATGAACTGCAAACAAGTACAGTAGAAATATCAGATATAGACCGCAGTGAAAAATATCAAAAATTGCTTTCTCAAACAGATCCAAACTCTGATTTTGAACGAGTGGTTTTACAGGAGATTTATCAACGGGGGTATAAATTACCTGATGCTGCACAGGAATTGATTCCTGAAGCAAATTGTAAACCAGATTTTGTGTATAAGGAAAAAGCGATCGCTCTCTTTTGTGATGGTTCAGTTCATGATAGTCCTGAACAGAAAAAGCAAGATAAAATTGAGCGCGATAATCTCAGGTATAATGCTAGTTATCAAGTTATAACTTTGCTGTACGATGAGGATTGGCGTGAGAATTTGAAGGGTTTAGGGAGTTTGTAAACTGACCATTTATGGAAAAATTTATGATGTTTCTGTAATGATGTGAATAGGTTTCATGTCAATACTGTTCGGTTAAGGATTTTTGTAGGATTTTTGTAGGTTGGGTTGAACAAAGTGAAGCCCAACAAATGTCTATAAATGTGTAAATGTGTTGAGATAAAATTAACAATGAAAGCAAAAATCAGAGATACAGAAATCTATTTTGATATTGATGGTTGTGGTTTAATACGTCATAATTCAGAATATTTCATGATTTTATATTAGTTATAATAATGTGATTTTAACCACTATTATCAAATAGCTAATTTCCGGGAACTGTCCACCATGCTAAGGAATAAGCTTGAGTTGGTTCGTTGACTTGTTGTTGAAACTGCACACGAATTTTATATTTACCATTAGCAGGCACAGGACAAAAAATATGCTCTACATTGTCAATTTCACTCACAGAAGCACAAGTAGAAATTTCCGTTTTTTGTCCATCTGCTGATACTAGAAATAAATCTAGATCATTTAAACCTTTATCTATAAAAGTTTCATCTTCATCATATAATTGATTTTGGTTTTTATCATTTAATTCTACTAATCGATCCCAAGTTAAGGTGACAGCAACAAAACTATTTTGTTTTAATGGTTTTTCTAAACTATATTCTAAGGCAGAATTAGCATTAATTTTGTTATAATCCCAACCAATAGCCGGAACAGGTGTGGTAGGTTGCCATTGACCAAACATAAATTGTTGATAGGCACGAAAGGCGTTTAAATGTCCAGCACCCATTTGATCATCTAAGGGAATTTTGGGATTTTTGTAAGCATCGGAAATAAACCAATCTCGATTTTGCCTATCAACTAAAGTCCTGGTCATTCCCAACCGCAAACCATCACCACTGTCTTGAATTTTTTCGGCTGAATTTAATAATACAGCTTTCATAACTTGATGATTTCTTGCATCAATAGTCCAATTTGGTTGTTTAATTCTTAACTGTCTATCGGCAAATTCTTGTAATAATGCAATGGTAGCTGTTAGGTGAGGAGCAGCAAAACTTGAACCTGTAGCGTTGTTTAATTTACCATCGGGATTAATTACAGGAATATTACTACCAGGAGCAACTAAACCGATGGATCTGCGTCCACCAATATTAAATTCTTTACCTGCGAGGCGATCGCCTACTCCTTGATTATTTCCTGCTAAATTAGAAACATGAACTTTATTAAAAATTCCCTCCCTAGCAGATGAAAAAGCCACGTTAATTGCGTTAAAATTATCTGTAGGAATGGGAATCCCACCTTTGCCTTGATTTCCGGCGATCGCATACACCACATTATGCACCCGACTTGACCAGTCAATACATAAAGTCAGCAAAGCTTGACCATCTAAAACCGCATTTGGTCGAGGATCACGGTACAAAGGTTCACCAAAACTAAAGTTAATCGCACGAACATCACCACCATTTTGTAATGCTATATGTTGAGTGGATAAACACTCTTCCGCTTGACCCATATTTCTGGTAGATCCGACCGCAGAAGAATATAATTTTGCGTCTGGTGCAACTCCTGTCCAAGCTTTATCTTTACTGATCATCACCGTAGCCACATTATAAGCATGAGGGTCTACACCAGAATTTGATTTAGCTGGTGTATTGCGTAAAAACACAGCTACAGGAGAAATAGCGCGATTTTTAGAGACTGCTTTATCTAACCCAAACATACCAGGACGACCGATTTCTACCTGACCGATCGCAATTTTGCGCCCAGTTAAATTGTATGGTGGTTGATGTAATTTAAGTGCATCAATACCACTACTGCCCAGAGAACTGCTCAACTTTACAAATGCCAATACAGGCACAGTTAAACAGGAAACAGCCAAACCGCAGATTATCCAGAATTTTTTCATAGTCATTAGTTATTAGTCCCTAGTACAGCACGGCGTAAATAAACCAACCATTCTCAATCGCTAAAAAGCTTACGACCTATTATTTTTGACTTTTGACTTTTGACTTTTGACTTTTGACTTTTGACTTTTGACTTCCGCGAAGCGGTACTAGTCCCCAATCACCAATCCCCAATCACCAATTTCCAAAAAATCCATATTTTGTTACAATGCCTACAGACAAGGACGATTAAGAACCCGCTAACCATGACCCAAAACCCATCTCAAAAGCCTATAGTTATCTCTCCATCTATCCTATCAGCAGATTTTAGTCGTCTGGGTGACGATATTCGTGCTGTAGACAAAGCGGGAGCAGATTGGATTCACGTTGATGTAATGGACGGACGTTTTGTACCTAATATTACAATTGGTCCTCTGGTTGTGGAGGCGATTCGTCCGATTACAACCAAACCTCTGGATGTCCATTTAATGATTGTGGAACCAGAAAAATATGTAGAAGGTTTTGCTAAAGCTGGTGCGGATATTATTTCTGTACACGCTGAACATAACGCTTCACCTCACTTACACCGGACTTTGGGACAAATCAAAGAACTTGGTAAACAAGCTGGTGTTGTGCTAAACCCCGGTACACCTTTAGAATTAATTGAATACGTACTGGAACTGTGTGATTTAGTGCTAATTATGAGCGTTAACCCCGGTTTCGGTGGACAAAGCTTTATTCCTAGCGTAGTTCCCAAAATTCGTAAACTGCGTCAAATGTGTGATGAACGCGGTTTAGATCCTTGGATCGAAGTTGACGGTGGACTCAAAGCCAATAACACCTGGCAAGTTTTGGAAGCCGGCGCTAATGCTATTGTAGCGGGTTCTGCTGTGTTTAACGCTCCTGATTATGCAGAAGCAATCAATAACATTCGTAACAGTAAGCCTCCTACTAAGGAATTAGCGGCTGTTTAATTGAATACTGTTAACTGAATACTGTTAACTGAATATAGCGTTTCCCAGTCTCATGAGGTACACCCTAATTTATTCTCACTCAATTCCCAATTCCCAATTCCCAATTCTCAATTCCCAATTCCCTAAGATAAAAAACTCTGTACCTCACTAACTTGGTAAATGCTATTTTACTTAAATCCTCGATTTCTTTGGGAAGTCGGGGGTTTATTTTTTTGATGAAATCTGGATTTTAGATCCCCGACTTCTTTTTTTAAACTTGTCAATAATGAATAATGCCAGTATTTATTATGGGATAAGGGTTTTATTTAGGGGTTGCTGAATAAACCCAAAATACTCGTAAATCAAAGGTTTGAGGCTGACCAGGAGGAAAGAAAGTGCAAGATTTTTGAAGGGTATACCGGAAAAAGTGTGCATTTTTTGGGATTTCAAGAGATGGCAAAGAAATTTTCAAATCTTCTCCTGACTCCTGACTCCTGACTCCTGACTCCTATGCCCTCACGGAAAGACTTTCTCAGCAACCCCTAGATATGTCGCTAGTCTTGATGATGTCCATCTGCCAAATTCATATCCACATTCATCAGGGTTCGATAAAGTATGTCCACCAAGTTCCGATACTTGATCGGGCGTGGTTTTAGCTTACTCGATTTTCTTATAAACATACCGCATGGTAACAATTTTCCTGATACTAGGTGAGTAATGCTGAAACAGCAAATAAAGAACTTTAGAAAAGAACTTGAGAGTAGAGTTTTTTATGAACAAAAATACTATTTCTCGATTATGTGCTTATATCTTGATAGGGTTGATATCTTTAACATCTGTTATTAGTACAACTACCTCTGCATTACCTCCAGTAGTCAAAGCTTCCGCAGTTAACCAAACTCCTTTACCTAGTAGCAACTTAATTTGGCCGACTCAGGGGATAATTTCCCAAGGTTTCCGTAAACATCAACATGAAGGAATTGATATTGCGGGTGCTATGGGAACTCCTATTTATGCGGCTGCATCTGGTAAAGTGGTAAAAGCTGGTTGGGATGATTGGGGATTAGGTAATTTTATTGAAATTAAACACCCTGATGGTACTATGACAGTCTATGGTCACAATAATCGTTTGTTAGTTAGCAAAGGTCAAACGGTGACTCAAGGACAAATTATTGCAGAAATGGGATCAACAGGTAACAGTACAGCGCCTCATTTGCATTTTGAATTTTATCAAAATAGTCGATTAGCAATTGATCCTCTGAAACTTTTATCATCTTCCACCACTGCTAAACTACCCTTAGATAAACCAGTTTCACCTTCACAACCCGTTCCCATCAATGTTTCACCCGTAAAAGTTAATCACGAATGTACTGGAATTATAGTGATCACAGGTGAAACTGCAAAAGCTCGTATTCAAGTCTGTAACGAAAATGGTCAACTTTTTTATATTGGGCAATTAAAGCAAGATACGAGTCAAGCTGTCAAGATACTTGCTTGGAATGTTGGTGAAAATAAATATCGAGCAGATAACGGTTCTTTTTCTTACTTAGTTAGTCCAGAAAAAGTAGAAGTATGGCGCAATGGTAGTCAAATTCGTTCTGATAATTTTGATAATTTCCAGCAAGCTAGTAATTAGGGTTTGCTGAATAAACTTAAAACCTTGATAAATCAAGGGTTTCAGGTGGAAAATCAGGAAAAAAGTGCAAGGGTTTTGAAGGGTATACCGGAAAAAGTGTGCATTTTTTGGGATTTCAAGAGA
>NZ_BJCE01000133.1:0-15443 GCF_005402885.1 Sphaerospermopsis reniformis | reverse complement strand
CATTTTTTCCGGGCTATACTAACAGTAACTATCTCTAGCCCTGATGATTACGTCAAGTCTGGCTGAAATGAGAACATCCTCAAAGCCATACACAGACTGCCTTTTTAATTTTCGGACAGGTCTAATAAAGTTTGTTGGTCACAGGCTCCTTGCGTTTCAATCGAAAAATTTTCTACTAAACATTGAATAACCTCATCAAGAGTTTCTGTGTCGGTTAAAACGAGTTCTTCTGTAGACTCGCCCTGCGTGGCTTTTGTTAGAGATGAAACAGTCAATTTTTTCAGCCAATATGCTACACACTACGTTCATCATTTCATATTTTGACCCACTGCAAATTGTTATAACTATTTCTTATGTATTTAGTATTATATAGCACATAAATGTCCCTCTTCTTTTGTTGGTAATACCTGCTGCGTCTGTAACAATAGCGTCATTACTCCGTAAAAATTACTCTTTTGGAAAAACTTTTTGGTTTACTGATTCTATTTCCCCCCTTATTAAGGGGGGTTAGGGGGGATCTGCAAGTGTATAAAGTCACCATCTAAAACTTTTCAAACAACCTCTTAAAGCTGATAGCTGATAGCTGAATACTTACGATTTATCTTCACCAGATTTAGCACAAGTTTTTGTTTTTTAATTCTTCTTATTATTTGGTAATAAAACTTAAAAAAACAACAAAAATTAATTCAAAAAACATTATAAAAATGTTGCATATAGTCTTGTTTGTAACAGTTAATTTATATTTGTTGTCAAAGTGGTTTTCTTAGTTAGAAACTAGAAATAGATTTAACCAAGCAATTATTGTTATGAACACTATTTCTAACCTGCAATTAAAACGCTCAACTTGGCAAACCGCCACTCTGTTGACCTTGGGCTTTTGGCTCAGTTCTAGTCTAGTATTAGATTGGGTAATTATGCCTAGTCTTTACATTACTGGCATGATGAAGGAAGCGAATTTTACCACTGCTGGATATGCAATTTTTTGGAATTTTAACCGCTTAGAATTACTAGCTGCTGCTGTTGTCTTGACATCTGTGCTGGTTATTTGCAAGACTAGATCTAATTGGTGTTTGGGAAGTATATTTTTATCTTGCTTGCTGTTAACAATAGCTTTGCTGGATACCTATTTTCTAACTCCGCAAATGTGCGCTTTAGGTAGTGATTTAAGTCTATTTGCTAGTGCAGGTGGTGTTCCCTACAGTATGAATTTACTGCATGGTAGTTACTTTATGCTGGAAGTTTTGAAAGTATTAGCGTCTGGGGTGCTGTTAAATCGTTGTTGGAAAGAAGCTTAGAGGTTGTTTGAAAAGTCTCTCATGGGGTATCAAATATTTTTACCGGGATCTAGTCTAAGTGGACTCGTTGAATCAAAAATCTGCGCTCCTTTAGGACCATTGGGTTAAATTTACTCATTAGCATCTCCATAAGCGTAGCCTAAAACTGTTGGGGACAATTCATGAATTGTCCCTAAATTCATTTCACCAGATGTCAATTGATAATTTTCCTGACTAATTCTAACCATTAGACTTGTCCAGAAAAGAAATTATGGAACTTATTTATGCGGGCAGGTCGAAGCTTATGGGATATCTAGATGTCTGATTTTTCCGTCAAATTATCGCCCATAAGCTTCGCCCCTACAACTTATGACAAATTAATACATTCTATTTTGGAGAGGTCTATTGATTACCAATTTCTGTTAATTGTTTATCTGCTTCTTTCTTGGATATATCTTCATCAGTAGTAGTAAAATTATTCAAATTTTTTACTTCTATTTATTAGTCTAGGTTATAATTTTTGTCTTGAGTATCTTTTTTTAGTTATCTGTTGACTCCTCTGGGTGGTGTTCATTCTTATTGCTCCTTATTGAGAATGGGGTTTAATGACGTTTTTGGTGATTTACTATTTCTCAAATGCCTTTTTTCAATCTCTATGTTTATTTTTATGCTTACTTATATTCTTTTTCCCCGTGTTTTCTCTCTATGACAGTTGAGGGTGCGGAATGTGGATTATAACTGCCATACCAAAATACTAGCATTATACTGGCATTTTTTTCCTGTACTCTGGTCTCTTGAATTTTCTAATTCCTAACTTTTCATGCCCTTAAACCGTTCTTTTGCCCCTTCAAAAGCCTCTTGCATGACATTTTGAATTTTTTGAGGATCTGGCTTTTTTCCACCCATTAAATCCCCAAAATACACACAAGCAGCTTCCCCTAAAGACCATGTATAAGCACCCGCCCAAGATGCCGCAATAACAGTACCCAAACCAGGGACAAATTTAATTAATTCCCGTGCCACTGCTTGAGCTAAAAAACCACCAGCAATGGTACTTACAATACCCCCAGCTTGAGATGGTGTCAATGTCTGACCATATAATTTACCCAATAATCCCACCATTGAAACTTGTAAAGCTGTTAAAACTGGCATAGTTGCAAAAGGTAAAGGTACAGCAGCTAAAGTACCTGCCATAATGGAAAAAGGTAAAATATATCTTCTAGCAGCATCACGATAAATATTACTTAATTCCTTACCTGCTTGTTTATCTAACAATTGATAAATAGCTTTTGATTCAGCTTCCGGTAAAAGTTCAGCTAAATTATCTCGCAGTGCTTCTAAACCATAAAATACTGGAGTATAACCATCTGCTTCTAAAGTAAAATCAATCAAAACTGCCCGATCATATAAACCAGTAAAATTATTTTTAATTTCTGTAAAAGCCCGGTTTAATTCCTCAAATTCTGGGGGATAATAGGGATGATTTTCTATTTCGTTGGGATAAATTTCATGCAAACAAGTTACCGCTAACAAACAGGGAATATTGGGATATTGTTGGCGTAATTTTTGGGCAATATTTCGCAGAGTATCCGTAGCAAAATCATTAATTTTCACAGTCAAAAGGAAAACCCTGGCACCATTAATTTCGGTTTTTAAATCAGTGATTAACTCTTGAATAATAGTTTCCGTATCTTTATTAACATCACCCAAACCCACCGTATCAGTAAATACAATTAAAGGTAAATCATCAGCAGGATAAGCATAACGTTGGGTATTTTGAGTATGGGGGCGAAAACCCTGGCCAATAATTTCCGCAGAAACCCCGGTTAAACCGCGAACAATAGAACTTTTACCAGTTTGGGGTTTTCCTATTAATAAAGCTTCTGTAGTCGGTAGTTGAGTGCGGATAGTTGCTAAAATTTCTGCAACTTGGGCATCATTGACACTAAACCATTGTCCTACATTTTGTTTTACTTGTTGTTTTACTTGGTCTACTGGTAGGAGTTGGGTTAATTTAGCAGTAGTTTTACTGACAACACCAACAATGCGATTTTGCCAAGAATCATTTTCTGACTTGGGTTTTGGTGCATCCGTTGGTGTGTTGGATGAGTCTGGGTTGGGTTGTTCAGTCATGGGTGTAATTTTAATAGTCCACCATTCCTAGTATAACTTGTCTTGTGAACCATGTAAGCAGCAATCAAGAATCATCAACCTTCATAAATTATGACATTAAGAAAATGGATAATGTAGAGAACTTACGAAAAATATCTCTCTAACCCTCTTTCCTTTGTGTCCTTTGCGTTCTTTGCGGTTAGTTTTTCCGTGAGTTGTGCGTAAGTCCTAATGTAGATAAATTACCATCAAAAGATTGCAAATTGAGGAATACCAAAAACTCAATTTTTTACCTGTTTTGTTCTTTGAAATAACCTGTGATATCAGTCTCAATCAGAACACTGAAGATTAAAGGATTTTTAGGATGAACTGATTTTGATCATCTAAAGCAAAAAGATCATTAACATCACATCGTTATGAAAAACATCCTGTAAATCCTTAAATCCTGGATACCCTGATTCAGACAGATAAAATGCTGATCCCATAGTTTAGCTAATCAGCAAATTTATTTTGGTAAAATGTCATTCAGTCGAAGTTCTAAATTCGGTAAAATGCGAGAAATAATTGACTCACCAAGACGATACTGTTTTTGGCTATAATCATCACCACTCAACTGACAAACGGTGAAAGTTGGCTGTTTCGGTCTACCGATAAAAGCGACACCACCCAGCCCTCGGTAATCAGCAATCCAATATTCAGGGATTCCTAAAAGGGCGTATTCTTCAACCTTGCGAGCATAGTCAGTTTCCCAATTACTACTCACAACCTCAACAACTAATTTAGCTGAACGACCATGAGTGATTACTGGTTCATGTTCCCAAAGAGGTTCATTAAAGAGTACGGTTTCATCCAAAACAACAATATCAGGTCTACGGGCAGTAATAGCATCAGCAAAGGGGCGAATTAGGCAAGTGCGGGGAATAAACCAAGGTAGTTGGGCATTAGTAATAGCAATACCGATTTTAGTCGCTAGTTTGCCACTGACGGTTTCATGAAGTCCAGTAGGTTCCATATCAATTAGTTCTCCGTCAGCCAACTCATAGCGCGGATTATCGCTATATTTGTCCAGAAAATCCTCAAAGGTAAGAAGTTTTGATGGTACATAAGTCATGGGACTTTTCCTTTTTACAGTATATTTCATGTCAATGAGGTACAAACTGAAACCATAAAACCCTTGTGGAACAGGCATCCTGCCTGTTAATCCTGTACCGCATAACTCAGGAAACTGCTGTATCAATCCTCTTGTGGGCAATCATCCCACAAAGTAGTAATTTCTCGCAAACTCTGATGAGTACCATTACCCAAAATCAAATGATCCAATAGAGGAATATTTAAAAGTTGCGCCCCTGATAATAATTGCCGAGTTAATTCTATATCTGCTTCACTAGGTTCTAGATTACCAGAAGGATGATTATGGGCCACTATCATCCGTGTAGCACCATGTCGAATAACTTCCCGAAAAATATCACGGGGAGAAGCTAAAGTTTCCGTAGCAGTACCAATAGTAATTATTTTTGTCCCCAAAAACCGATTTTTCACATCTAATAATAAGACTGCAAACCGTTCTTGACTTTGCCACATTAAGTCTTGACTCAGGGTAGCGGCCGCCGCAAGGGGACTATCAATAACCGCACCCTCCGCAGGACGGGATAAAAAAACCCGTTTACCTAATTCTATCGCTGCCAGAATTGATGTAGCTTTTGCAGAACCCACACCATGAATTTCCATTAACTCTGCGGGGGTAACATCCCGTAAAGCAGCTAAAGGATCTCGTTGATTTTTTCCTAACTCTTGTAACATAAGTTGCCCCAAACCGACAGCAGACAGTTTACCAGGTCCTTGTCCTGTTCCTAGCAGGATAGCTATTAATTCGGCTGTAGCTAATATTTTCGCTCCATGAGTCATCAATCTTTCACGGGGACGCTCATTTTCAGGTAGGTCGGCAATTCTGAGGCAATAGGTCATATACAAACCAAGGGATTATGCACCAAGATGGAACTATATTTTATTTATCCCTTTTTCAAGCTCAAAATTATATCTGGGGGGGAAAATATTTGTTAAGGAGTCAGGAGTTCAGGAGATGGGGAGTTCAGGAGATGGGGAGGTGGGGAGAAAAAGATTTTTCCCAGTCACCAGTCACCAGTCACCAGTCACCAGTCACCAGTCACCAGTCACCTACCCACTAACAGCTTCTTGATAAATTATCTCTTGAAACTGAATGATGTCTTTTTGAGGATCAGCAATGCTGACTTTTACTAATACTTGTTCACCTAAACTTACAGAACGCCTAAAAACCATTGGTAACTGTAAACCCAAGTCTTCTAAGAGAATTAATGCTAAGTTGCTATCTTCCCGTAACCACATCAAAATTGTGACTTGCCATATTTCTTCAGGATTACGACGTAAATATTCTAAAGCATAATACCTGTTGGTTTGCCGTTCTACCATTGTTAGTTCTTGGGTGGTAGTGCTGACGGTCATCATCACTTCTTTGAGTTGTTCGGCGGAAAATGGCAAATCTTCACCCCGTAAATGTGCTTTCAGTTGAAAGTGGGTAAGTAAGTCGCTGTAACGACGGATGGGGGAAGTTGCTTGAGTGTAAGTATCTAAGCCTAAACCGGCATGACGTACTGGGGTAATACTCATTTCACTTTTAGGCATACAGCGACGCAGGGCGCAAAAACGAACGAAACCGGCGGGAAGCTGTAAGAGTTCTTCTTCTGGGGGTAGTTCTGGTTGGGGTTGTCCGCGAAAGGGCAGGGGGATATTATGAGCTTGACCATAACGTGCTGCTACTTCCCCAGCAAGGATCATCATTTCTGCTACTAACTGCCGAGATGGAGAATCATCTAATATATCAATGCTGATATCATCGTCTTTGACTTTGATCATTGCTTCGGGCATATTGATGCTGATCGCGCCTTGGTTATATCGCCAGGTTTTCCGCTTTTGTGCCAAATTGGCGATCGCCTCTATTTCTGGTTCTGCTTGTACTCCCAACTCCAGCATTTCATCTACATCTTCGTAGGTGAGGCGATAGGTAGGTTTGATTAAAGTGGGATGAATACTATAGTCTTCAACTGCACCGCTTTCATCTAAAACTACACCAAAGCTGAGAGCGCAACAAATTTTCCCCTGTACCAAACTCATTGGACCTGTAGCTAAGACTTCGGGGAACATAGGTATCATTCCCGTAGGTAAGTAAACTGTACTACCCCGTTTTCTCGCTTCTAAATCTAATTCATCTTCTGGCATTAACCAGCGAGTAGGATCAGCAATATGCACCCAAAGCCGTTGTCGTCCATCGGCGAGATTTTCACAACTTAAACCGTCGTCTATTTCTGTGGTACTTTCATCATCAATAGTGTATACCTTGAGATGTGTTAAATCCAGACGATTGGTGTCTAAGTCTGCTGGTGGAAAATCCAAATGTTGTTGCGCCACTTCTAATACCTTACTAGGGAACTGAACGGGAATTGAAGAACGACGCAGGAACAGGTTTTCATGGGGACTCCACCAACCCAAGTCGATCAATAGTTGCAGGGCTGCTTGAGGAGTTGCAGAACGTCCCAGCATATTCATGGTTTCTAATACTGGGGCTGGGGGTGGATAATTCCGTACCAAGGTCTCCGCATTTATCCCCATTCGCACAATATCCGCCACGAAAGTCGCATATTTTTCTAATGCTTCCAAACGCTGGCGGTCTGGTTTTTGCCATTCTACGCTTTCGCCTTGGAGTGCCTGTTCTACACGCGCTAGAAATTCCTGCTGTCCCTTGGCTTTTTGCGCTTCTACTTCTATTTGGTGTTTCCGTTCTGCTACTTGTGCGGCGCTGCGTGGTTCGTAAACATCGCCTTTTTGCTTGAAATACATTTTATCATCGGATAACAAGCAATGGGCGGCGTAACAGTGCTGTGGTTCTGATTCTGAAAACAGCAAATTTGCCATTTGACTGGGAGTGACTGTTTCCCCGTCTTCCACCAATATTTCCCAAGCTACTTCTAAACTAGATGGATCTAGATAGGTTTGAACTTGACTTAAAAAGCTGGGAATGTCAGCAGGTTTATAAGTTTGTCCATTAACTGTATAGGTTAGTTGTCGCGGCGCGAGGCTGTGGGATTGACCTCGTTCATCTACCACAAACCAACGGGTCTTTCCGTCTGGACGATCTACCACTCCCAGACGGCGATCGCCTTGAACCCTAAATTCAACTAGCGTCCCCTTCTCCACAACTCTCGCACTCTTTTACTAATTTTAGATTTTAGATTTTAGATTTGTTTTAGGTTGTTAATTGGTAATTGGTAATGGGTAATTGGTAAACACTCTTTGCTGTCACCTGTCACCTGTTCCCTGTTCCCTGTTCTCTATTTCCTATCACCCAAATCCCAGGATTGGAAATCTCGAAGCATATTATACACTCCTTTGGCTGGAAGCGAAATTTTAGATTTTGGACTGAAAGTAAACGTTTCATTGTTATTACCAACGTTACTTTTGTTGGATTTTTACAGCAGATTACAGATAAATCTGGTACACAGTCTCACTTGAAACCTAGACAGAAAGAGAGTTTTACTTCTGATTTCTGACTCTTGTAATGGCGAAGCATTCGGACGACCAGTTATCAATTTTTGTCCAAAGTAAGGGCGAAGCATTTGGGCGAACAATCATCAATTTTTATCACCGTTTATTTTCCGAATGCTGCGCCCCTACGACTCCTGACTTCTGCTCTAAAATCCTTTCATCCAAAATCCAAAATTTTTTTAGCCTTCGGCGTTGATAAATGGCAATAAAGCCACAATTCGAGCGCGTTTAATCGCTAATGTTAATTGCCGTTGTTGTTGTGATGTTAACCCAGTAATGCGTCTGGGTAGAATTTTACCACGTTCAGTAATAAATTTACGTAGTAAATCAACATCTTTATAATCAATTGGTTCTCCTGGCTTAATTGGCGACAGGCGACGACGATAATAGCTCATCTCTTACTTAATTTCCTTGTGAACAGTGTGTTTGTTACAGTGGGGGCAGAACTTTTTCAGTTCTAAACGGTTGGTGGTGTTCCGGCGGTTTTTGGTGCTGGTATAGCGAGAAACGCCTGGAGAACGCTTGTCTGGGTTGGTTCGACACTCGGTGCATTCTAGTGTCACTATTATGCGGGCACCTTTACTCTTAGCCATAATTTTACAAACAGTAAAGCCGGGAGAGATTTAACACAAATGACTATCTTCTCACATTTCGCTGCACTTTTTCAACTAATCGCTTAATTTTTAGCTTAATTTTTAAATCCAGCGAATAGCCACGCCGTGAGGAAACAATTATAGTTCTAGCATAGCGGTCATGGAAAGCCTGTTGCATCTGAGGATCTGACAAGGCTGCACCACAGTCAATGACTAGGGGAAGTATTAGCAGTATAGCAGTGGGATTAGCTATTATATTCGTTAAGCAAATGGAAACCAATAAACAGCTACCGCCAATAATCGCTTCACGCTGTAATAATGCTTGTAATTCTGGTATTCTGCTTACGGGTTGTCCGTTTTCTATTTCTAACACTTTTAAATTTACTGCCCATCGTCCTAAACTTTGCCCCTGATTGTTGTAAACTATGATGACCCGTAGAATTAACCAAGCAAGGATAAAAACGAAAATTTGGATAAATTGAATACCTAGATTATTTGTTCCTAAAAGAGAACTAACTAACCATGCTCCTGTAAAATCTATTCCTAATGCCATCCCCCGGCGGATAATTTCTGGCTTGGGATAGTGTTTTTGTGGTGTTTTAATGATAGTCATAATATTTATAAAATCAAGAGAAACACAAATAAGTAGGTAGGCGTTAAAAATTGTCGTTATGACAAGGCAGGAGGCAGGAGGGAAGAGGTTTTTAGGAATTTTACATTTTTTTTACATACCTCGGTTTTTTCGTGCCGACTTACTTAAACCAGCCAGTTTTTCCCACACGGATTTTTATATGGTAATTTTTTATATTAAAATATCCAAAACTATCATCATTAACTATAACTATGCTGTCAGTCAGAGATGCAGAAGCTACTATTTTAAATGCTGTGAAACCGTTAGATAACCAGCTAGATGTGGAATTTGTCGATTTATTAATGGCGAATAATCGCATTTTAGCAACTCCTGTGATCAGTTCCCTGGATTTTCCCCACTGGGATAACTCGGCAATGGATGGTTATGCTGTGCGTTATGCAGATGTGCAGCAAGCAAGGGCTGATAAACCCATTGTTTTGCAAGTGGTGGAAGAAATTCCTGCTGGATATGAACCACAGGTAACAATTAAACCAGGACAAGCTGCAAGAATTTTCACAGGTGCAATGATGCCTCCTGGTGCGAATACTGTAGTTATGCAGGAAAAAACCCACCGACAGGAAAACCGGGTTTTTGTGTTTATTGCGCCTCAACCCCAGGAGTTTGTGAGACGCAAGGGGGACTTTTATCAAGCTGGAAACGAAATTTTACCGGCTGGTATTCCTTTAACTGCGTCTGAAATTGCGGTTTTAGCTGCTGCTGGACGTGAACAAGTGAGTGTTTTCCGTCGTCCCCGTGTGGCTATTTTATCAGTTGGCGATGAGTTGGTGATGCCGGAACAATTGCTGAAACCAGGACAAATAGTAGATTCTAATCAGTATGCTTTAGCTACTTTGATGCGGGAATTGGGGGCAGAAGTGTTACTGTTAGGAATTATTCAGGATGAGCCGACAACTTTACAAGAAATTATAGATTATGCGATCGCCAATGCTGATATAGTCATTTCTACTGGTGGTGTATCCGTAGGTGATTATGACTACATATATAAAACTTTAGCATCATTGGCAGCAAAAATTCATTTTCGTTCTGTACAAATGCGTCCGGGGAAACCTTTAACTTTTGCAACTTTTGGCAATAAATTATATTTTGGTTTACCGGGAAATCCTGTTTCAGCTTTGGTAACTTGTTGGCGGTTTGTAAAACCTGCAATTAAAAAAATGTCAGGACTGGCTAAAGGTTGGGAAAGTAAATTTGTGAAAGTTAAATCTTCATCAGAATTACAATCTAATGGCAAGATGGAAACCTATATTTTGGGTAAGTTACATCTGGTAAATGGTGTTTATCAATTTCAGAAATCTGAAGGTAATGATAGTTCTGGTAATTTAATTAATTTAGCTCAAACTAACGCTTTGGCTGTGTTACCAGTGGGTAAAACTTTTGTTTATCCAGGGGAGGAAGTTTTGGTTTTACATTTATAAATAGGAGGGAACAGAGAACAGAGTTTTTGACTTTTGACTTGATTTTTCCCTATCTTTGAGAGTCCAGATTTAATAATAGGCTCTGATTCATATACTATTTAGTGTAAGTCAGAGCCTGATAGATGACATTCTGATATTATAACTTTAACGTGGGACTGAGAATAAAGATAGATATTCCTAGATATTAATTCTTAGGACATGAACCATCTTTAGATTCTTGAGTTATTACAGTAATGTCTTTGTAACCTGCTGCTGATAATATTCTTTCTACTATTTTTTTTGCGTTACTATTAGCAGCATCTATAATATCATTTCCGCAAGCTTCTAATTTAATTCTAGCAAGTGCATCTTTTTGTGCTTGATCTAGTAGTTCAATCTCAGCGTTAGGACCAAACCAGTTTTTGTGATGATCTAAAAGTTGAGATTTATCAGCTTCTAGAACTGTTTCGGTAATATAAGGAGGAGGTAAAGTAATTGTAATTTTCTGGTTGTTGATATCTACATCTGTTGCTTTCAATGCTTTCATATCTATACCAGCACGTATTGTACCTTGTCCTTCATAAATAACCTTAGTATCTCCAACATAGAATGAAAACAACCTTTGCTCTTTAGTTTCAACTAATGATGCTTTACTGGACATTTTTACAGTATTGAGTTCACTTGTTTCTTTTAATCCACCCAAAATAACATCTATCATTTTTGCACTCTCATTTGTTTTAACCCACGGCCAGCTAAAAAACAAGAATGCTGCTAGAATAAATGCTAAGATACCAAATAAAATCCATCTGTAAATGATTAATTTATCTGTAGTAGATTGTATGGTCTGTTTTAAGCCACTGAAAGAAGTCATTTTTATTACTCCTAAATCCACTTGTATTTATATCCATCTCTTATAGACTAACAGAGTACACAATTAAGTTCTACAGTAGTTATACTTATTTGTGCTAATTTTTACATTACATAATCTTGCTCTAAAAACAGTAAGTACCTTAAATAACACCGAAAGTTGGAATAGTTTTTTTAGCGTTCGCTTGACATTCAAGACAGTCGCTACATAATTTTCTGATTTCCTTTTTTTTTGAGCTTAACCGATATAATATTATTCAGTAATAACCTAGTTTAAGGAGTCAAGTATATGCAAAAAAATTTTACTCTCGAATACTGGTTAGATGATAGCTGGTATGTAGGAAAATTAAAGGAAATTCCGGGAGTATTTAGTCAGGGAGAATCATTAGAAGAGTTAGAAGAAAATATTAAAGATGCCTATCAGCTAATGTTAGAAGAAAGCTTAGAAAATCATCCCGAAGCGCAAACTAAAGAAATTTGGGTTGATGTGGCGTGAAACGAGGAAATTTTGTTAGAGAATTAGTTGATGCAGGGTGCTATTTAAAACGTCATGGTAAGAAACATGATATATATATTAACCCTATTAATGGAAAACAATCGCCTGTACCACGTCATCCAGAAATCAAAGAAAGTCTCTGTCGTTTAATCAAAAAACAGTTAGGAATTTAAATAGAAGATGGTTTTGAAAGTCTTTTTTTGAGGGCTAGGAGTCAGGAGATCAGAAGTCCCCAGTCCCCAGTCCCCAGTCCCCAGTCCCCAGTCCCTAAGCTACTACTTTTTCCTTTTCTGGAACATAAGGTTTTTCTGCACCTTGGGCTAAATAAGCAGCTAACTGACTTTCAATTTCATCACGGACAATTTGCCGATATTCCACAAAATGTTCAATGTGAGCGCAGGTAGAAACGTACTGTTCTATCACCTTGGGATTATGCTTGAGAATGCTAAAGAAGTGATGCCAGAATTTCCAGCGAGTTTCTCTTTTAAAACCTTGTCTCCAAATCACAATTAGCAGTGCTTTGATAACTACCCATTCTGGCGTTTTAGCTGGTGCTGTCCATTGGGGATAACCCAACATCAAAAAACAGCGATAGGTGCGATCTAAATAGGCTACAGGATCATATAAAGCACAAAAAGCTTCCACATATTCCCTAGCCAATTCTTCTAAAGGACGGGTAGGAATAAAGTTCATTAATGTGGTTTGATTGATATTTCCGTCTTTATTCTCCCGCAGTCTACCTTCTTTTTTCAAACGATGCCATAAAGCGGTATTTGGCAATGCTTGTAACATAGCAAAAGTGGTGGAAGGAATAGCAGCTTGTTCAGCAAATCTGACAATGCGATCGCCCGCACCGGCTTTTTCACCATCAAAGCCAATAATAAACCCTGCCATTGGTCGCAGTCCAGCTTTAATAATAGTTTGTACTGCGTCTGTTAAAGAACTGCGCGTATTTTGAAACTTCTTAGTTAACTGCAAACTATCCTCATCTGGGGTTTCAATGCCTAAAAATACGGCTTTAAAACCACAGTCAACCATCAACTCCATCATTTCTTGATCTTGTGCCAAATCAATGGAAGCTTCTGTGTCAAAATTGAATGGATATTGATGTTCAGCCATCCAAACTTTTAACTCTTTTAGCAACAATTTCACATTGCGTTTATTGCCAATAAAGTTATCATCCACCATGAACACACCACGCCGCCAACCCAACTCATAAAGATAATCTAATTCTGCTAAAAGTTGTGCTGGTGTTTTGGTTCTCGGTTTACGTCCATATAAAACAATGATGTCGCAAAATTCACATTGGAAAGGACAACCCCGCGAAAATTGCACAGACATCATATCATAGGCATTAAATTCTAATAAATCAAAGCGGGGAATGGGTGTAGTTGTCACATCTGGTTTTTCAGTGGCGCGGAAAACCCCAGATTTTTCACCTTTTTGCACCGCTTCCACAAACATCGGTAAAGTGATTTCCCCTTCATCTAAAATCAGGTAATCTGCCCCTGCTGCTTCCACTTCATGGGGTGTGGATGTGGGATAGGGACCACCCAAAGCTACCAACTTACCCCGGCGTTTTGCTTCCCGGACTTGATCTAATAAATCTTGTTTTTGGACAATCATAGCCGAGAAAATGACTATATCTGCCCATGCCCATTCTTCCTCTGTTGCTGGGCGAATGTTACGATCTACTAGCTTAAACTCCCATTCTTGGGGTAGGATAGCTGCCACTGTGACTAAACCCAATGGTGGTAATAGAACCTTTCTATCTACGAGTTGTAGGATTTTTTCATAAGACCAGAAGGTTTTGGGAAATATTGGATAAACTAGCAAGACACGCATAGTATCACCCCTCACGATTGATTTGTTATCTAACTGTAACTAAATTTAGGACTGATTGACTTTTTTATATGTTGCCCTGCTATGTGTGAGAATAGAGGAACTGTCAGAATCAGGATATCCAGGATGTAAGGATTTACAGGATTAAGACGGAATTTTAACCTACTACCAGCATTAACTTGATAACTAGCAACTTGGGTTAAGATAATTTTTTATGGATAGTATTATGGATAGTACAAGTTGGGAGAATATTAAATCTAAGTATCAGCTAGGTCAGTTTGTTCTGGGAAAAGTTGAATTTCATACACCCTTTGGCGTTTTTGTCAATATTGATGAGTCTTTAGTTAAGGGGTTGATCAAAATCCCAGACTTTTTAGATGAAGGGGGGATGAGTCCAGAAATGTATCCAGAAATTGGTACAACTATCGGCGCGGTTGTAGTTGGATACAATGAGAGTAATTGTCGGGAAGTGTATTTAAGTGCTAAACCCAGTGTACTGCATAAAGCCCTTGTGCCTTTGAAAATTCCTACTTTAGCGAGTTAGGATTAATAGAGACAAATTTATACTACTTTTATTTCATGAATCACATCCTATGCAGCAAACCCTAAAAGCAATTTACCGCAATGGTACATTTATTTTACAAACCGCTTGTAACTTACCTGAAGACGTAGAAGTTGAGCTTGTTGTTCAATCTCCTCAAGTTATACCACCGAAAATTACTGATATTAATGAGCGACGCAACTTTCTAAAATCACTGGTGGAAAGAATGCAAAAAAACCCCATTCCTCCTACTGCACCTCAGTTTACACGGGATATGTTGCATGAACGCCGTTGATACGAATATGTTGATACGAATATTTTGATTTACGTCCATGATCCACGGGATACGAATAAACAGGGAATAGCAGCTTCTTTAGTAGCTAATTTAACAGATGGTGTTTTGCTCTGGCAGGTTGCCTGTGAATATTTAGCTGCAAGTCGTAAACTAGAATCATTAGGGTATGATAAATCACAAGCTTATCAATACATTCGAGATTTACAACAAGTTTGGTACACTGCTTTACCAACTTGGAATGTGATTGATCGTGCTGAGGAATTAATGAAACGTTTTAGTCTCTCACATTGGGATTCAATGATTATTGCTGCTTGTTTAGAGGCCAATGTTCAAACCTTGTATACAGAAGATTTTGGTTATGAAGTGATTGATGGTTTAAATATTGTTAATCCTTTTAAATTGCATTCTTAAAATGTGTGTTGTGTGTAATAATAGAGTGATAATTTTGATAGCTTAGTTGATTATGAAAGCAGACTTTGCGCCGATTTTTGAGCTAGGGTTGTCAGAAAAGTTACAACTTCTAGAAGATTTATGGGATGATATTGCGACTCAATCAGCAAATGTTCCTGTATTAGACTGGCAAAAAGACGAACTGGATCAAAGAAAAGTTCTCCATTTACAAGATCCGAGTTTAGCTAGTTCTTGGGAATCAGTAAAAGCAAGAATCCGTAGTAGACCTGTCCGAAATATATAACGGAAAAATGGTAGAACGGTAAATGAAAAATATACCGTGGTTCTACCAAAGATGAAAAATATTACCAATTATATACATATGTACCCAAAACGCGCTAGGGGTATA
>NZ_BJCE01000132.1:0-15485 GCF_005402885.1 Sphaerospermopsis reniformis | reverse complement strand
GACTGGTGATTGGTGATTGGTGATTGGTGACTGGTGATTGGTGACTGGGGAAGATTAATAAGCCAATAACTAATGACTAATAACTAATGACTAATAACTAATAACTAATGACTAATGACTAATGACTAATGACTAATAACATCTATATAAGTACCCAGGCAAAATTAATTGCACATAGTTATTGAAGAAAAAATCTCTGTAAACCTTACCTGTTCCCTGTTCCCTTGCTTCGGCTACGCTCAGCACAAGGTTCCCTGTTCCCTGTTCCCTCTCCTAACTATGAAATTTATTTTGCACGACTACTTATTAATTATTGCGGCTTTGTTAGATTACCTAATTGGTGATCCTTGGGGTTGGCCTCATCCCGTGCGAGTGATGGGTTGGTTAATTTCTGGTTTAAGTAAATTTTTTCTGCAACACTGTCAAAGTTCTCAAATACAACGTCTAGCTGGAATTGTACTTGCTATTATCCTCATTATTGGCAGCGGTTTATCTGGTTGGTTAATAGTTCAAATTGCTAGATGGTTACATCCATTTTTAGGAATTGTGGTGGAGAGCATTTTTTTAGCTAGTTGTTTTGCTCTTCATAGTTTGCGGAAAGCTGCTTTAGATGTTATCCAACCTTTAACAAAAGGTAACTTAGAATCAGCACGACAGATTTTAAGTAATTATGTAGGTCGGGATACGGAAAATCTCTCAGAAACAGAGGTTTTACGAGCAGTTCTGGAAACGGTGACAGAAAATGCTACTGATGGGGTCATGGCTCCTTTGTTTTATGCAATTGTGGGTGGATTAATACCATTGGTTGGACCTGTTCCTTTAGCACTAGCATATAAAGCCAGTAGTACCTTAGATTCAATGGTAGGTTATCGAGAAGCACCTTATACTTATATTGGTTGGTTCAGTGCTAAGTTAGAAGACTGTTTAACTTGGTTTCCTTGTCGGTTAACAGTGATGACTTTGGGATTTTTATCAATTAAACCTTTATATGTTTGGCGTATTTGTCGTCGGGATGCTATTCAAGATCCAAGTCCTAATTCTGGTTGGAGCGAGTGCGCCTATGCTGCTATTTTAGGTGTGCAGATGGGAGGTATAAACTGGTATCGTGGAGTAGCTAAACATAAACCACTCTTGGGAGATGCTATTTATCCCATTACCCCAACTTCGATTTCCCAAGCTTTACAATTAACTCGATATTCGTTTTTACTGTGGTTGGGGGTAGGAATATTGTTAATTTTATGAATAGGGAATAGGTATATTGAATTTAAAATTTAGAATTTATTTCTTCCCAATCACCAATCACCAATCACCAATCACCAATCACCAATCACCATGTCTACCAAAGTAGTTGAAATTCTCTCATCTGAAGAACTGCGTCGTACTTTAACACGTCTCGCGTCTCAAATGGTGGAACGGACGCGAGATTTGTCACAATTGGTACTTTTGGGTATTCATACTAGAGGTGTGCCGTTAGCCAATTTATTGGCACGTCAAATAGAAACTCTTGAAGGTATCAGTGTGGATGTGGGAGCATTAGATATTACATTCTATCGTGATGATTTAGATAAAATTGGTTTAAGAACTCCAGCGAAAACCGATATACCTTTTGACTTGACGGGGAAAACTGTTGTTTTGGTAGATGATGTCATTTTCAAAGGTAGGACAATTCGTGCGGCTTTAAATGCAGTTAATGAGTATGGTAGACCAGAGGTGATTCGTTTGGCTGTATTAGTAGATAGGGGTCATCGGGAATTACCTATTCATCCTGATTTTGTGGGTAAAAAATTGCCTACTGCTAAGGAAGAAATTGTAAAAGTTTATTTACAAGATGAGGATGGAAGGGATGCAGTGGAGTTAATTGGTAATTGAATTTGATTGGTGAATGGTGATTGGTGAATGGTGATTGGTGATTGGTGATTGGTGATTGGTGATTGGTGATTGGTGATTGCTGATTGGTGATTGGTGATTGCTGATTGGTGATTGGGAATAATATTTATTACCTATTACCTATTACCTATTACCTATTACCTATTACCTATTAACTGCGCTAATAGTTTGTAATAATTGAGTTGCTGTAAAAGGTTTGCACAAAAAAGCTTTTACACCCATATCATAAACTGCGTTAACTTTATCGCTGGGAGCTAGTCCGCTAACAGCAATAATTTTGATATTGGGATTAATTTTTTTCAGGGTACGGATGCTGGTGAGTCCATCCATTGATGGCATGAATATATCAGTTAAAACTAAGGCTATTTTATCACGATGTTCTACATATAAGGCAATAGCTTCAATACCATCACGGGCAGTAATTACTTGATAATTATAGCTTTCAAGTGATGTTTTTGTAATTTCACAAATAGCAGATTCATCATCGACAACTAATATCATTTCTCCATTACCTTGCGGTAAAGATATTTCAGTTTCTTCTATAATTTCGGTTGTATCTTGTGCTGGTAAATAGATTTTAAATTGACTGCCTTTTTTTTCTTCACTATAAACATTGATAAAACCACCATGACTTTTGACAATTCCCAATACTGTAGAAAGACCTAAACCAGTACCTTGTCCAAATTCTTTGGTAGTAAAAAATGGTTCAAATATCCGGTCTATCATCGTAGATTTAATACCAATTCCTGTATCAGTCACAGTAATGACAACATAAGGTTTAGCTTGAGCATCAATGTGGATTTGGGCGTAATTTTCATCAACTAAAAGATTTTCGGCAGTGATTGTTAATGTACCACCGTTGGGCATAGCATCACGGGCATTAACACATAAATTCATTAACACTTGATGTAATTGAGTAGCATCACCAGATACAGTCCAAAGATTTTGGGGAATTTGGGTGATAACTTCCATGTTTTTAGGAAATGTTTCTTGAATAATTTGCTGAATTTCAATGAGTAAATGTTTGAGTTGTAAAAGAGTGCGATCGCCATCCATTCCCTTAGCAAAAGATAATACTTGTTTAACTAAATTTGCACCGCGTTTAGCATTGCTAATTAATATAGGTATTAGTCGTCGAGCGCGTTCGTCCTTCACTTGAGTTTCCAAAATTTGCGCTGTCATTAAAATAGGTGCGAGGACATTATTTAAATCGTGGGCAATACCACTAGCTAAAGTGCCTATACTTTCTAGTCTTTGGGTGCGGAGAAATTGCTGTTCTAATTGCTTTTTTTGGGTAATATCAGTGTTAACAACTAAAATAGATTGGGGCTTGTTTCCAAATGCGGGTACTAAAGTCCAACGACTAGCAACGATTATTGTTTTACCACATTTGCTAATTTGCTCCAGTTCTCCTTCCCAAGAACCATGTTTAAGGAGTATTTTTAATGCTTCTGAAATTTGAGAAAAAATTTTTTCTGGACAAAGATGCTGGATTTTTTTTGTCAGGGCTTCTTCTGGACTCCAACCATATAGATGTTCAGCGGCTTTGTTCCAAAATAAAATTTTGTCATCTAAATCACCTACAAAGATAGCGTCTGTAGCGACATCAAGTAAAGCTGCTTGTTGGCGAATTTTGTGTTCTGTTTGTTTGCGTTCAAGGGCGTAGCGGATTGAACGTTCTAATAAAGGTGCAGTTAATTGACTTTTTTCTAAATAATCGGCTGCTCCGGTTTTCATAGCTTCCAAATCTATTTCTCGATCTCCTTGACCTGTAAGTAAAATAAAAGGACAATTACAACCATTATGAATAGCTTCACTCAACAGTTCTAAACCATTATCTGCCCCTAAACGATAATCTACTAAATAGATATCATGTTGGTGTCGAGCGATCGCTTCCCTAGCTAATTGATAACTTTCCACCCATTCTAACTCACAACCAGTTACTTGAAATTCCCGAAACCAATCACGAGTTAGAATATAATCATCTTCATCATCATCAATTAACAAAACTTTAATGAGTCTGTCATTCATGATCGCCTCTTACTGCTTATAGGGGCAGTTCTACAATTTCAAACCAGTATTTTCCTATAGTTTTCATCACCTCAACTAAGGATGTGAAATTTCCAGGTTTTTGAATAAAGGAATTTGCCCCTAAATTGTATGTATTATATATATCTTCTTCTGTGTTAGAACTTGTCATGACTATAACGGGAATGATCCGGTGTTGGGGGTGATTTTTAAGTTCTTTTAGTACCTCCAATCCATGTTTTTTCGGCATATTTAAATCCAGGAAAATTAAACCTGGTCGCGGTGCTTTATTCACATCAGTATACAAGCCACGATGAGATAAATAATCCATCAATTCTTCACCATCCTTGACGATATGTAGTTTGATAGGCAATCGGCTTTCTAGCAAAGCATCATGAACTAATAAGCTATCATCATCGTCGTCATCAGCCATTAAAATGGTGACTTTTGGTTGCCGATCTTTCACTCCTAATGTCTCCTTTTTACTCATTACAAGTATTAATTAATTATTCAATTATTCCTAAGCATTCAGTTGTATTTTTCAGCCGCTTGCTGAGGACTGACTGCCCTGGGTTGAATGCTGACAATGATCGAATTGCCTGCAACTGCTGCCCACATTTGTACAATTAACATCATTTTGGGGTGTAGTAGTAATCCATCTCTGGGAGGAAAAATTAGAGATGAGAATTAATTGGTAAGGTAATAATAAATTTTGCTCCTTGTCCTGGTTGACTTTTTGCTGTAATAGTACCGTGATGGCGTTCAGTAATTTTGCGACAGATAGCTAAACCGATGCCCGTACCTTCGTATTCACTGCGACTATGCAACCTTTGAAAAACATTGAAAATGCGGTCAAGATATTTTTCTGGAAAACCAATACCATTATCTTCAACAATAATTTGATAATAGGTGTTACCAACGGATAAATCATCAATATCATTGTTGAAAAATTGACCATATATTTTGATCACGGGTGGTTGATTTGGACGATGAAACTTGAGGGCATTACCAATGAGATTTTGCAGTAATTGACGCATTTGTAAAGGATCACCTTGAATAATAGGTAATTCCCCTATTTCAATTTGTCCTCTAGTTTGCTGGATACTTACTTCTAAATCAGATAATACTTCTTGGGCAATTTGTGTTAAATTTACTGCTACATAAGGCTGCGCTCTAGTTGTGACTCGTGAAAGTGTCAATAAGCCTTCAATTAATGTTTCCATTCTCAAGGCTGCATTTTGCATTCGTTGTAAATAATCTCTTCCCTGTTCACTTAAAAATTCTCCACAAGTGACTTGCAACCTTTCACCAAATGTTTTAATTTTCCGCAGTGGTTCTTGTAAATCGTGAGAAGCAATAAAAGCAAATTGTTGCAGTTCTTCGTTAGAACGAGCTAGTTCTTGTCGTTGCTTGGTTTCTTGTTCTAAAATCAAACTTTGTGCTAAAGCTATAGCAATTTGATCTGCAAGTTGTCGCAAGAGTCCAATTTCCCAGTTAGTCCATTGACGGGTATGTAAACATTGATGGGCAACTAGCAAACCCCAAAATTGATTTTGGCGAAAAATAGGAACGACAAGGTTAGCTTTAACTGCAAATTGTTGCAGAAATTCTACATGACAGGGTTGAATCTCTGCTTTCTCGATGTCGCTAATAGCACTAATTCGCCCCTGACTGTATTGTTGGATATAATTTTCACTGAAACAAGGATCATTAATTTTCTGTCCGAGAACAACAGGTAAACCGGGAACTACAGCTTCTTTGACTGCGAGGAAAGAACCATTCCCATTCAGTTGTAAAATTAATACTCGATCTGCTTGGAGTAGCTTTTGTACTTCGGTAACGCTGGTTTGGAGGATATCCTCTATTTGTAAAGATTGCCGAATTTTCAGGGTGATATTGGCGAATAATTGCGATCGCAAGTTTTGTCTTTGTAATTCTGCTTCGGCTCGTTTGCGATCAGTCATATCCATCATGAACCCAATCATCCGCACTGGTTTATTTGTTTGGTCTTGAACAATATAACCACGGTCAAAAATATAGGCATAAGTACCATCTCTACGCAAAAAGCGGTATTCATTCGACCAAAATTGTTTATTACTATCAATTACAGCACGTAAATCAGAATTAATTCGTTGTCTATCATCTGGATGTATTTTTTCACGCCACCAATTTACATCTAAATACAATTCTTCGGATGTATAACCAAAAAGTGACTGTACTGATTGATTCCACCATACTTGATTGGTGAGTAAATCCCAATCTCTCAACACATCATTAGTAGCCAGTGCAACTATTTTAAATCTTTCTTCACTTTTTTTGATTGCTTCTTTTATTCTTTGATGCTCAATTTGTTTACGCTTAGTAATATCCATAGATACCCCACATATTTGTAAGGGTACTCCTGATAAGTCTTTTCTCACTGCACCTTTACTAGCTAACCAGCGAATACTACCATCAGCCAAAACTACACGAAATTCAATTTCAAATGCTTCTCCGTCTTCAATAACTTTTTGATAAGTGCGGTTCACCAATTCTCGATCCTGGCTATGAATGCAGTTTAAAATAGTTTGATATGTGTGATGATAATGATCTTTATCTAAACCAAAAACACTTTCCAGATTATCCGATATGGTAATTTTATTGGTTGGGATATCGAAAGTCCAGATGCTGATGCCAGTTGCTTCTAATACCATCCTAATTTGTGTTTCCCAGTGATGCACTTGCTCACTTTGTCCTGGTATTTTTTTAGTCATTGAAAATCCGTTCTCCATTGCCAGTAGGCAGCTGATCGCTTTATAATAACGACAATTTTTAACAACTACTTAGGGGTTGCTGAGAAAGTCTTTCCGTGAGGGCATAGGAGTCAGGAGTCAGGAGTCAGGAGTCAGGAGGAGATTGGAAAATTTCTTTGCCATCTCTTGAAATCCCAAAAAATGCACACTTTTTCCGGTATACCCTTCAAAACCCTTGCACTAATTTCTGTGTTTATCAGCCTCTAACCTTTGATATATCAAGGTTTTAGGTTTATTCAGCAAACCCTACTTACGTAAAATTGCATAAAAATTAGTTATGAAAACTCCATGTCTCCTGACCAAACCCAAAGCTGAAGATAGTTTTGGCATTACCTTGGCTCCATTATTTCTTGAGGAAATATATACCAAAGCCGATGATCCAGCTAATGGTGCAGTAGTAGTAATGAGTGGGATGGTTCGTAATCAAACAGATGGTAAAGCTGTGGTAGCTTTAGAGTATCAAGCTTATGAACCGATGGCTTTACAGGTATTTTATCAAATTGCCACTGATATTCGCAGCCAATGGCCGGATGTGAATCGAGTAGTCATATATCATCGGATCGGGCGGTTAAAAATTGGGGAAATTAGTGTTTTAGTAGCCGTGGGATGTCCCCATCGCAGTGAGGCGTTTGCAGCTTGTCAGTATGCTATTGATACTCTTAAACACAATGCACCAATTTGGAAAAAAGAACATTGGCAAGATGGTTCTAGTTCCTGGGTAAGTATTGGTGCTTGTGAACAAGAATGTTGAGGTTTTTTCGGTTAAGCCCAAAAAATCTCATGAGGGGATGCTGAATAAATATTACCATCTTGCATCCTGCTATAATTAGCAAAAGATTTTGTTAAGTATCTTAACAAGTAGAGAGCTTTTTGTTGCAATCATTTACATTATTTCAGTTTGTAACTATTTTGTGTAACCTCAAGGAATATGCCTTTAGACTAATGACGATATGGACATCATTCAGACAGGAATAAAGGCAAATGTGTTTAGTAAACTTCTTTTGTCATGAGTTTGTAGTTGCTGTTTCTGCCGTAGCTTGTATGGTTGGTTTGTTGTTGCTGTGGGATAGTAAACAAGAAACCAGTGAAGCACAAGTAACAGAAGAAACGCTGTTGAGAATGAGTTTTAGTTATTGGTTAGTTTACTGTCTTGCTTTTGGCATTGAGAAAATGGTTTTACCCCATTGGGAAGGTTTAACCATGACTCTAAAAATTACTACAGCTTTGTCATATTTTTTAACATTTTCTTGTATTTTAAGTTTGCCATTACATAAATTTGCTGTACATGAAGTTGAAGAATAGTCAAACATCAAAAGAGGAGCTTTTTAAACTCCTCTCCTGATTATTTGTGATCTTCATGAAATTTTCATAGCCACAGCGATCGCATTTTCCAATTGATCCTGTGATAACTGAGTGAGAACAAAAACCTCTTGCACTGTTTTACCCTGGCGTGCAATAACTTTATAACCCCCACGAATGGGTACAGACACGCGCAATTTCATTTGTGGCGCATGACCTTTAACTCTACCAATTACAGCAGGTGTGACAGTAGTGACCCCATGCTGTTGACACAACCGTTCTAAAATAGGAATGAGTCCGGGAAGGTGGGTAGAATGATTCCAAACAAGTCTACCATCAGTGGGTTTACTCATGATGGTTTACGCAGCTTCCAGAGGTGCCATTGTTAACCCAGCGCGGCGCAACTGTTGATGATATAGTTCTGCTGGTTCTTGGGGACCTACCCAAACTATGGCTTGTCCTTCATAATGTACTTGGTTAGTTAGTTCCCAAGCGCGATCGCTCGACATTCCCGGAATATACTTCACTAAACATTCAGCCACGTGCTGAAAAGTATTGAAATCATCATTTAAGACAATCACCTTATAATTAGGATAGGTTTTCCGAGTAACTTGACTCACCCGATCCGGTGTTACAGTTGGTGCTGAGGCCATTCCATAAACAGTTGCAAGTCTTGTCTCCATAAATAAACTACATTTTCCCAAAAAACACTTCAAATATCTAGTTTAATTGGAAAGAGGTGACAGGTGACAGGTGACAGGTGACAGGTGACTGGTGACAGTGAAGAAAATGATAAGCTTTTCACAGAGATTCCCATTCTTCCCTGGTAATATTAGCTTGACGTAAGATTCGACCCAATAAACTAGGACTGATATCAGCTTGATGAGGGTTGGGAATTGTGAGCAAGTCCTAAGTTGACAATTTCATAGACAAAACTATACTTGTATTGACAAAAATCAATTTAATCATATATTGATGTTTGCCACCAGGAAATAGTCCATCAAAACCCAAAATTTTGGGATAATTAATTAGATCACGCCGCTTAACTGGACCCCAAGGAGGCATTAAGCTACCTCCTGATTAATATTAATATTAATATTAATATTAATATCAATATCATCTAAAATTGGTAAAGTATGACCTAGACGCAACCCTAAAATTATCCAACCTTCCAGAGTATTTTGTAACTCTTCCCTACAATTCTCTAAAGTTGTACTATTTGCCCATACACCAGAACATTCGGGAATTTCTGCGTAAAAAGTCCCATCTTCCAACAACTCATAAGTTGCTTTGTGCATTGCTTTGTGAATGTAATCTATTAACATTGCTGATGTTTTACAAAAAAATACTTCAAATATCTAGTTTACTTTATGGTTGGGTTGAGAATTGACAGCAGTTAAGCAAGACTACAATAAAGAATATATAAACTAATAACAGGTGAAAAATGAACACCTTTGAATTATATACAACAGACTTTCATGCTTGGACTCAAGAACAAGTTAATTTACTCAAAACTCAACAATGGCATACATTAGATACTGTGAACCTCATTGAAGAACTGGAAACCTTGGGAAGAAAAGAAAGACAAGAATTGAGAAATAGACTAGCAGTGTTGTTAGGACATCTATTAAAATGGCAATTTCAAGCCGAAAAACGTACTAACAGTTGGTTGAGTACAATTAAAGAACAACGTATTCAAATTAAACTACTTTTAGAAGATAGTCCTAGTCTAAAACCCTATTTAGAGGAAATGTTTCTCACAGCTTATGAACTCGGTTTAGCATTAGCAATACGGGAAACTCAACTTGGGGAAAAAGTATTTCCAGAAATATGTCCTTACACCTGCGAACAAACCCTCAACTCGGAATTTTTACCAGAATAGGTGACTTGTGACTGGTGTCTGGGAAAATACAAATAATTTCTCCCCATTACCCCACTTATCGCCATTTTTCCCAATTTTGATTAAAAATAGAAGTATCAGGAAAAGCAGTAGGATTACCGTTTTTCTCTAAAATACCTTTTAAAACCTGTAATTTTGGTTCTAATCTCGGTAAATCATCAACTAACTGATAAGGTGCTATATTTTCCTTCAATGCAAAACTAGCTACAGTTCCCGCAGCAGCACCAGCAGACCATTCAAAAGAATGCACCCGATAAGCAGCAGCAGCTATGTGACTGGTAGCAATACTTTTACCCCCTACTAATAAATTATCAATTTTTTGGGGAATCATTGCTCTCAGGGCAATTTGAAAAGGATAAGCGTTACCTGCACCCCGTCTTTCTCCCGGACGTTCTATATTACCAGGTGCTTCTGGTGGACTGTTCAACATACAGGGGTGAAAGTCTATAGCGTAGTGACCGATACCCACAGCATCCGGGAAAATAGTGGAACGGCGACGCTTTCTTGCGTTATTTGGACTGACTTCACCCCTAATTACTAATATTGCTTCTATACCTGCTAGTGTCGCTTTTAACTGACGGTACATATCTGCGGGCAGAGTTTTCCGGTAATATTCATCATGATAATTATGGCGAGAAATATCAACTTCCCAAATACCAAACCCTTGGGGTTGTCCCCAACTGGGACGGCCAATAATGCGTCTTCCTTCACGCATATAAGGATATTTTGATAAACCAGATGCAGTTCCCATTGGTGAATTTATACCAGTTAATAAACGGTTATTCGGGTGGGTTTGTTTCACATTTGCACCGAGTTGAGAGTCAGTAGTTCCCGCGACTAACCAGTAATAATAAGCCAGAGCTTTTTCCTCTCCTTTACGGAGGGTTTCGGTTCTTAGTCCTCCTTTCCAGCCACCGGGTTGTAATTGACCAGTAGCTTGTAATTGTTGACGAGTATAAATTAAATTATCCTGTGCTGTTCCTGGTCGGTAGTCATTACCCCAAGTCCAGTTTTGCATAGATATATCCCCTGGTGTAGGAATTGTAAAATTAATACCACCGAATCTAGTTTGTTTACCTTTTTGGGGACTCCAAATACGACGATAGGTAAAAACTAAATCAAAATTGGCTAATCTTGATAGTTCATAACTAAAATATGGGGCATATTGATGATAAAATGGGGGCATGATTTGGGGTTGTGGTTCTTTAGTTGCCTCCATTGCAAAAGTATATGTAAAACCTTGGGTACAATAGGGATCATTTGTAGTGCTAGAAGATGAAGGTTCGAGATAGGAAATCGGATCAATTCCTAAACGATAAGGTACATCAGCTAAGGCGATAATTTCCCCGGTTTCACTGGCATCTATAACGTACCATTGATTATTATTTTTCTGTGATTGTTGGGGTAGAAAATGAATGATGGTTTTATTAAACCGGGAGGAATTTTGATAACTATAAGCATCTTCTATGGTTTGGGAAAGGGTGAATGTGTTTAAAGGTGGTGCGTTTTTTGCTGGTTGATGTTGAATGGCGATCGCACTATTGATAATTTTACCATCTGCACTAATTTGTAAATCTTTAATTACCGTATTTGGGAATAAATGTAATTTTCCTCGACCCTGTTTTTCTACATCTTTCAACATTTGGGAAATGATATTATGAGCATCACGGGGAAGAAAACAGGAGTCACTTACCCAACAGTCACCGGGGTTAAGTTGATGATATTTTTGTTGTATGCGGTTTCGTAATTCTAAATATCCACGAGAATAGAATTGTTTTTCTCTTTGAGTTGGTCTTTCATCTAACGCAGATGTACCTTGAGAGGAAATTTGTCCCCCTAACCAGTCGGTTATTTCTGTTAAACAAACTGTGCGTCCTGCGAGTAAACTTTCGTAAGCTGTCGCAACTCCAGAAAGTCCACCACCGACAATTAAAATTTCACAGTTGACGGTTTTATCTGGGTTTCTGGGTGGGGTTGCGGTGACGGAATAGGGTGTGAGGAATGTGGTTAGTAAGGTGATGCTGATGAGTTGGTGACAAGCCTTTTTTTGTCTATTTTTCATGGTTGATGCACTTTTGTAAACATACTGAATAATAAACTAAAGGAAATTTTACAGATTTTTCAATCTATTGAATAATCAAGTATTAAAAATTCTCTTACTAGCAATCTGACAATAATCTTCATTAATATCAATACCAATAAATTTACGTCCTTTCTTCATCGCAACTAAACCCACAGTACCAGAACCAAAAAAAGGATCAAGAACTATTCCCCCCTCAGATGAACCTGCTAAAATACAAGGTTCTATTAACTGTTCTGGAAACACGGCAAAATGTGCATCTCTAAATTTAGATAAAGGAACTTCCCAAACAGTCCGCTTATTTCTTCCTTTAGGGTGAAACGCTTGATCCCATCTACCATTATGTAAATTAGAATTACCTGCATTTTTACCCTGTTCTGGAGTTCCCCCTTTTTTACCTAAATGATTTCTTCCACCCCGCATTTTACTATTTTCAGAAAAAGTTACATGAGGTTCACGAATAGCATCAGCATCATAGTAATACTTTGAACTTTTCGCCAATAAAAAAATATATTCGTGGTCAGTTGTAAGCTGTCATGCAGCTAAACTGTATAATCTTAATATTCTTAAGTCTTGTGGAACAGGCATCTTGCCTGTTAACCTTATATAAATTAAATGCACAACAGCTTAGGACGATTTTTCACAGAAGATGGCATAGCATTAGGTTTATACCAAATAATATCTGACCTTAAAATCCATCCTCTTTCTTTTAATGCTAATGCTAATTTCCAAGGTAAACCCGCTAAATTTCCATCTATATATTTATCCCCTACATTTAACCACAGTGTACCATCTTCTTTTAATACTCTTTTGATTTCATCAAATATTTCTAAAAGTCGGTTTATATATTCATCTGCACTTTCTTCAATCCCAATTTGTTTTTCTTTACCATAATCACGCTGTCCATAATAAGGGGGACTGGTGACAACTGTTTGTACTAATGAATCTGGCAGTTTTTTCAGAGCATCTAAAGCTTCTCCGTTAATGAGAAAATTAGCTTGCTCAAAATTAACTTCATCAATATCTGCGGTTTTGATGATTAACTTTCGATCTACATCGGCAAACAATGGAAGATTAGCAGTGATATAATCCAACACAGAATTTACTTAATTTTTCAGTAGTAATTATATTTATCATAAACTATTAACAATACAACATCAAGTAAAGGCTAAGATTTTTTATTTGTCTTATGACTGCGAATAACTGCTAATTTAACTTCTACTAATGCTGCTTCCTTTGGAGTTAGTTCCAAAAATTCTGCAACTGTTCCCACTTTCCAACCTTTAGCTTCTAGACGTTCCTGCTTTGATTTTTCCATATTTTTATCCTGATGATATTACTGGTATGACATAATTATGGTAAAATAAAATAACAGAAATGTAAACCAAACTGCACGATCAACATGGAACACACCAAAATTTCTATTCCTGTAGATGCTGCAATAGCACAGGCTTACACAAAATTATCTGAAGAAGAACCAAAAAAGATACAATTTCTCTTAGCTTTACGCATAAAAAATTTATTAGATGAACCCTCTATTTCCCTGAGTCACTTAATGGATGAAATCGGCACAAAAGCAGAAGCAAGAGGATTAAATTCTGAAATTTTAAATGATTTACTAAATGACGAATAATGCCAGGTCAATTATCACACCTCAAACATTTATCAGCCAACTATAGTCAAAATTTTTATAATTTTATACACTTTTTATACACTTTCATCAAACACCAAGCTGATTGAGAGATACCTTGTTTGACCCTAATCTGCTAATATCAAACAACCAGTCCGAAAACCAGTTACCCTAAATTGATAATCTATCATAGACATACCACCGCAAAAAACAACCTTACAGATAGGGAAAGTGCCATGAACAGCAAAAACCCCATTTTTTCAAAAAAAGCTTTAAAAATCGCCATTTTATTATCACCATTACTGTTATCTACAGGGTTTTGGGGTGGAAAACTGCAACTATCCGCTACTGCTCAGGTATTATCGAATCAGGAACGGGAAGAATTAACCAGACTGCGACAAGAAAACCGCCTTCAAAAGCAAGTACAGTCAGACTTTGAGCGTGCTTTTACCCGCACGAATACCCTACTTAATATTTGGTTAACGATTTTAAGTTTATTTCCTGTGGTTTTAATTGCTACTTTATGGTTATTGCGGAAAGCTATAATTAAGGATATTGTTGACCGTTCAATGCAGCAGGTACAAGGAATAGAAAAGTTGCAAACTCAATTAATTAATGTTAGTCAAGATTCTGAAAATTTGATTAAAACTTCTCAAAGTCTCACTCAGGAATTAGCACAGGAAGTTAATAGACTGAAAACCGCAATTCAAGGTGAAGAGGAAAATTTATCTATTCTTTTATCTGATTTACCAAAATCAAAACAGGAATTTCTCACAGCTTTAGAACGTGAAGTTGAATCTGCTCAAGAGAATATCAGCGATTTAGAATTTAGGTTAAATACTCAATTAGAACAAGTCACTTTATCTGCTCAACAACAAAAAATCACCATTGAAAATGTCAGAAAATTAGAAGCTGAGTTAGTTTCTCAATTTAAGCAAATGAAGTCAGCAGTGGAAAATCAAAAAGATGCTGCTGTTAATGATATTGAAACAACCCGTTCTCAGTTAATATCTCAACTTCAGGGTTTAGAATCGGCAACTCTACAACAAAAAGAAGAAACTTTTGAAAGTATAGCACAATCACGCTCAGATTTTACTGATCAGTTATTTCACTTTCAGTCCGATGCTCAACATCAAACAGATATTTTTATTGAGAATTTGTCAAAATTAAATAATCTGTTTAAATCCCAACTTGCTGAATTACAAACTGATGCTCAAAATCAACAAGGTGGTTTATTTGATAATTTAAATAAATTACAGCTTGACTTTTCTCAGCAACTATCATTATTACAAAATGCTGCTCAAATTCGTCAACAGGAAATCATTGATAATTTAGCAAAATCGGGTAATGAGTTTATTTCCCAATTGTCTGATGTTTACAGTGATATCGAGGAAGATATTCAACAACAGAAATCACAAATTTTACAGGGTTTACAAAATCTAGAATCTGAGTCTCTTAAACAAATTAGAGAATTACAAAATGTAGCGGAATTGCGTCAACAGCAAATAGTTGAGAATTTAGAAAAATCAGGTGATGAGTTTATTTCTCAGTTTGCTGATATTCAAACCGATATTCAAAAACAAAAATCACAGATTTTACAGAATTTACAAAAGTTAGAATCTGAATCTATTGAGCAGATTAGGATTTTACCAAATGTAGCGGAAGTGCGTCAACAGCAAATAGTTGAGAATTTAGAAAAATCAGGTGATGAGTTTATTTCTCAGTTTGCTGATATTCAAACTGATATTCAAAAACAAAAATCACAGATTTTACAGAATTTACAAAAGTTAGAATCTGAATCTATTGAGCAGATTAGGATTTTACCAAATGTAGCGGAAGTGCGTCAACAGCAAATAGTTGAGAATTTAG
>NZ_BJCE01000131.1:0-15752 GCF_005402885.1 Sphaerospermopsis reniformis | reverse complement strand
GCGACTGTTCGAGTTCTGTCATGGAGATTGTTGTGGTGATCCTTGCTACGAAGCGGTCTTTTCTGACCAAGGTTGGGACGGTCTACCACTTCCTCTAACATACCTCTAAGATACAAGGTTGGGTTAAATAAAATGCAACTCAACAGATTTATTATTATTAGTTGATGTTGGGTTTCCTTGCGTCAACCCAACCTACGTACTACGTACTATTTGCAATCAAATAATAAAAACTTACAAAATAAATGTCTCTTAATTACTATCCATAACCTTTTCATAACTAAAACAGGACTTACGCAAAAGGGAACGAAAGTAGGGGTAATTCATGAATTACCCCTACGCAAGAATAAGGTTTTCAGTCACATCTTCCGTAAGTCCTATAAAAATTAAATTTTAAACCTAAATTTTTTAATCAAGAGACAGTGTAATGATAGTCCTACCTTAACCTTTGCGTGAGAGTTTGATTTTGATTAGGACGTAATACTCATACTCAACAATTAAGTTTTCGTAGATTATACTCGGCTAAGACTTACGTATTGTACAGATTAACCATGATATGTATGAACAATATTTGGTTGTTTCAGGCTTTTGGGGATGAAGTTTATACAAATAGCGATAGCGAAGCGCTGTTGCAAGCAGTTCGCCCAAAAATCAACGAAAAATTACGTTAAAAAGCCTGAAACCCATACCTCATATTTGGTTGTTCCTGTCAATGCGTAAGTCCTATCGACAATTAGGTTTTCATAGATTTGCCAAATTCGGACTTATTGGCTCGTTACAAACTACAAAGAGGATAAAAGAATCTTATGGCTATATTCGATACAACTCAACCCTCTCAAGTTAAAGGATTAAATGGTTACACCGTTGACCCTATTTTTACCGTTGGCGACAAGATCGGAAACTATGTTCCTCCCGGTATTCTTGACGGTATTGGCGCTTACTCACTCAACGATACAACCGTTCGTTTATTAGTTGTTAATGAGATAGCGGCTACGGATGGTTATAAGTACACCCTGAAAAACGGTACACAACTCCCCGGTGCAAGAATTAACTATTTCGATGTTGACAAGCGCACATTGAAAATCGTTGATGCTGGGTTAGCCTTTGACACCATTATCAACCGCAAAGGTGAAGTTGTTGATGCTGCTGCTGATTTACAATTTTCTGGTATTCAACGTTTCTGTTCTGCTGCTTTGTTTGAGGCCAACCAATTTGGTGCAGGTATTGGTTTAGCCGATCGTATTTTCTTCTCTGGTGAAGAAACCTATGGTGGGACACAATTTGCTTTAGATACCAAAACCAATGTCTTATATGCTGTTCCTGCGTTTGGTCGTGCTGCATGGGAAAACGTCACCGAGTTGAATACAGGCCGCACTGACAAAGTTGCTTTTTTAATTGGTGATGATCGCGGACCTGCACCTCTAATTCTCTACATTGGTGACAAGAATGCCAAGAATGATGGTAGTTTCTTAGACCGCAATGGACTTGGACAAGGTAAGCTTTATGTTTGGGTTGCTGATGACCCCAACAATGCTACTGATCCAATCGAAGCTGATCCTAGAGACTTCAAAGGTACAAACAACTCTACCGTTGGTAGGTTTGTAGAGATCAAATATTATGACCCTGCTCTTGTTAATACTGCTGTTGATAGTCCAGACCCAGATAGCAGCATTCAAAATGAACCTGGTTATGATGATCAAGGCTTTGCCACTCAAGCACAGCAAGATAAATTAGCCGCAGATGTCAAAGCATTCTTGTTTTCTCGGCCTGAAGATTTATCTACCAATCCTCAAGACGGTACACAAGTAGTCCTAGCTTCCACAGGACGTGAAAGTATATTTGGTGGTGTAGATACCTATGGAACGACCTATAAAATTGATATTGACTTCAATAATATCAATACTGGTGGCATCTCAGCGAAAATAGACATTTTATTTGATGGTAACTTCACCAAAGATGCCAGTCTCCGTAACCCTGATAACCTGGATTGGGCTGATGATGGCAAAATCTACATTAACGAAGATCGGGCTGGTACCGCAGCTATTTTTGCAGGAACATCCAAACAAGAAGCTTCCATTTGGAGAATTGATCCTTCAAATGCTGATCCTTCCTCAACCCTGACCCGAATTGGTCAGGTAGATCGTACTGCCCTTCCAGCAACTCAAACTGACTCTAGCCCCACTGATATCGGTAACTGGGAAACTTCCGGTATCCTTGATGTTTCTACTCTGTTTGGTAATGCTCCTGGTACACAGTTTATATTTGATGTTCAAGCCCATAGTCTTCTGAATGGTTCAATCATTACCGCCACAAATATTGATGGCAATGGTGATGGAACTAAAACTAGACAAGAAAATCTGGTTGAAGGTGGTCAGTTATCTTTCTTGATCGCACCTAATGCTTCTTTGATACAGGATTCTAACTTGGTATTTGCTACTCCTGCTACAGATAAATTAATAGCTGGAAAAGACTTTGATGGTGTGAATGATGTGGTTTTCACTGGTGCTGGTGATGATACGGTAGATGTTCCTTTAGGTGGTTCTTTAGTTGGCGATAACCGTATCTTTACTGGTCGTGGTGCTGATACTATTTATGTAGGAAATGGCGATCGCACTTTTGGTGGTAGTGGTGATGATGAAATAGACGCTACTGAAGCTAGTGGTTATCGTCTTTCTGGTGGCGTAGGAAATGATACTTTCTTCCTGGGCGCAGATGGTCGCGCTTTAGGTGGTGAAGGTGCTGATACTTTCTATGTTCAAGAAGGTGGTGACAATTTAATTTCTGGTGGTGCAGGTGCTGATGAGTTTTGGATCTTGACTGGTGATTTACCTGCTACTGCAAATACCATTCTTGATTTTAGTATCGGTACAGATATCTTAGGTATTGGTGGTAAAGGTGCTGGTTTTGGTTTTGATGATCTGACCTTGACTGGTAATAATATTGCCATTGGCAGCCAAACTATAGCCGTTCTTAAGAATGTAGATACTAGCAAATTAACTGCTGCTAATTTTGTTTTTGACTCCTTAGGATTGGTTTAAGATTGCTAGAGCTATGAAGTTGGGAATGTTTTGATTTTGTTTAGGACTTACCCAAGATAAGACTAAAAACCTGATTCTTGCGTAGGGGTAATTCATGAATTACCCCTACATTCGTTTTGTTCTGCGTAAGTCCTGTTTTTAAATAAATCCTAGGTTTTAATTTTTTAACCTTTTAACCTTTTATTTTACCTGACTTATTTTTTTCTTAATCTTTATATGAAATGAATAGTGACTAGCGATCAAAAAGGCAAAAGGCAAGAAGTAGATAAACATCACTTATTGCCTATTCTTTAGTTAAAAACTCTCTCATACTTATCTAAATTATCGTCTCGATTTAGAAAGAAACAGATAAGGTTCTGAGTGCTTCCCAGTAAACAAGGCAAAAACTAAGATAAGAACACGGAGATAAATATATGGTTCAGAATGTTGAATTAATTGGATTTTCATCTCTTCCCTCTGATACGTTTACATCACTACCAACTTCTTCTGGTAATCAAATTACTGGCAATACCAATGGTAGAACTATTCCATTTTCAGGACAACCAATACAAGGTTTTAGTGGTATACAATTTGCAGGTGATCAAAGTTTTTATTTTTTGTCAGATAATGGTTACGGTAGTAAAGGTAATAGTGCAGATTATTTACTGCGAATTTATCAAGTAGACCCAGACTTTGCAGGAACAGAAAATGGTGATGGTAGTGTTGAAGTTTTAGGATATATTCAACTATCTGATCCTGATCGTAAAGTTCCTTTTACCATAGTCAATGAAGGAACTGTGAAGCGGGAACTCACCGGGGCTGACTTTGATGTAGAGTCCTTTGTAATTGATGCTAAGGGCGATATTTGGGTCGGTGATGAATTTGGAACTTACCTACTACATTTCAATAGCAATGGTGTATTACTAGATGCCCCCTTCCCTACTCCTAACCCCGTTAAACTAAATACCCTCAACGGTCAAGCACCAATTGTGATCGGACATCGTGGTGCAAGTGGTGAACTGCCAGAACATACAATAGAAGCCTACCGCCTGGCGATTTTACGCGGTGCAGACTTCATTGAACCAGATTTGGTATCTACTAAGGATGGGGTCTTAATTGCCCGTCATGAACCAAATCTCATCAATACTACTGATGTAGCTAGTCGTGCTGAATTTGCTAGTCGGAAAAAGACGGTGTTGGTAGATGGTGTGGCTGAAGAAGGTTTCTTTGCTTCCGACTTTACCTTGGCAGAAATTAAAACTCTGCGGGCTGTAATGCCTCAAGGTTTCCGGGATCAGTTATACAACGGTCTTCTCCAAGTTCCTACCCTGGGCGAAATTATTGATTTGGTGAAAGAGGTTGAGGTACAAACTGGCAAGAAAATCGGTATTTATCCTGAAACCAAACACCCCACTTATCACGACAATTTGGGTTTGTCTCTGGAAGAAAAACTGATTGACACCCTCACAGCCAAAGGATTTACTGATCCCAAACGGATTTTCATTCAGTCCTTTGAAGTCAGCAATCTCAAGGATTTAAACAATACCATCATGCCGGCGGCTGGTGTGAATCTTCCCTTAGTGCAATTGCTTGATGCCTACGATGTCGCCAACGATGGCACACTTTTGTATCAAGATGTTTACGCTCGTCCTTATGATTTCACTGTTAAGGGAGATACTCGCACCTATGGAGATTTATTAACTCCTGCTGGTTTGAAAGAAATTGCTGCCTACGCTGATGGTATTGGACCTTGGAAACGGCAGATTGTTTCTGTGAAAACAGTTGATAACAATAATGATGGCCAACCTGACGATCTCAATAACGATGGTGTGATTAACGATGCGGATAAAGTTACCCTAGAACCCACCAGCTTGGTTAGTGATGCCCACAAAGAGGGTTTGGTTGTTCATCCCTATACTTTCCGTAATGAAGGTCGCTTTCTGGCTTCAAGTTACAATAACAATCCTGAGTTGGAGTACCGTCAATTCATTAGTTTGGGTGTAGATGGTTACTTTACTGACTTCCCAGGGACAGGAGACTTAGTTCGGGATCAAATTACGGCGAATCAAGTACGATCGCCCCAAAATCCCACTGTTCTCTCTACTCCTAAATTTGATACCCTCACAGGTAAAGCCCCCATCGTCATCGGCCACCGGGGTGCAAGTGGTGAACGTCCAGAACATACAATAGAAGCCTATAAATTAGCGATCGCTCAAGGTGCAGATTTCGTTGAACCCGATTTAGTGGTAACAAAAGATGGTGTCTTAATTGCCCGTCACGAACCTATGTTAGCAGTCGCTGTTCTCAATGCTGACGGCACAATTCAACGAGATGCTAATAATAAGCCAGTTATCAATTCTACCAATACAAGTACGGATGTTTACCTCCGTGATAAATTTAGCGATCGCCTGAAAATCAAAAATTTAGATGGTCGCAATGTGGCAGGTTGGTTTGCTGAAGACTTTACTCTGGCAGAGGTCAAGGAACTAAATGCGATTGAACGGATTCCTGCTTTGCGTGGTACTACTTTTGATCAAGATGGATTGAAAGTACCCACTCTGAAAGAAGTCATTGATTTGGTGAAACAAGTTGAATTAGAAACAGGTCGCAAAATCGGTATCTATCCCGAAACTAAACATCCTACTTTCTTTGATCAGCAAGGTATCAATACTAGCCAAATCTTAGCAGACACCCTCAAAGCTGAGAACTTTACCGACCCATCTCGGATCTTCATTCAATCCTTTGAAGTTAGCAACCTCAAGGCACTGAAAAACACCATTATGCCCGCTGCTGGGATTGATATTCCGCTAGTGCAATTGTTTGGTGGTTCAGGTCGCCCTTATGATTTTGTAGTCAGTGGTGATAACCGCACCTATACGGATATTTCTACACCAGCAGGTTTAACAGAAATTGCTACTTACGCCAAGGGGATTGGACCGAATAAACAGCGGATTATTCCTCAGTTGACTGTAGATGCCGATAATAATGGACAGCCTGATGATCTCAATGGTGATGGTCAAATTAGTGATGGCGATCGCGTTTTAGGCACGCCCACAAACCTCATTCAAAATGCCCACAATGCCGGTTTAATCGTTCACCTCTACACTTTAAGAAATGACGAGTTCTTCCTTCCCGATACTTACAAAAACGACCCCGGTGCAGAGTTCCGTAAGTTCATTGATTTGGGTGTAGACGGCTTTTTTACCGACTTCCCCAAAACAGGGCGACAAGTTCTAGTTAATGATTACCTAGCTGGTACAGGCTATGCCAATCCCAACGGGAATTTAAATACCCCTTACTTCAATAATTCACCGGAATACTTTGCTCCCAATCAGCCCTACTACGGCAACCTCGTAACGCCAAACCTCAACCGCTCCCAAGGCTTTGAAGGCATGGCATTTAGTCCTGACCGTCAAACCTTATATCCTCTCCTGGAAGGAACTGTTGTCGGCGATCCTGTTGGGTCATTACGGATTTATAAGTTCGATGTAGCCAGCAAAAGCTACCAAGGTTTGGTAGGACGCTATCAATTAGCAAGTACCAGTAATGCGATTGGTGATTTCACCCCCATCAATAACAACGAGTTCCTAATTATTGAACGGGATAATAACCAAGGTAGTACAGCCGCTTTCAAGAAGATATTCAAAGTTGACTTCAGTAAAATTGATGCCAACGGTTTTGTCTCCAAGGAGGAAGTAGCAGACCTACTCAATATCAAAGATCCTAATGACCTCAACAAAGATGGTAAAACTACCTTTACTTTTCCATTTGTCACCATTGAAAGTGTGATAGCTATTGATGAAAATACCATTGTCGTAACTAATGACAATAACTATCCCTTCTCTGTTGGTCGTGGTCCTGATATTGACAACAATGAAGTTATAGTTCTCAAATTAGATCAACCTCTTAACTTAGCTTCAGAACTCGGTGAACCACCACAAGACCTGGTTACAGGTACACCAAATGCAGATATGTTGATAGGTGGAACAGACTTTGATGCTATCAGAGATATAGTTTTCACCGGTGCAGGAAATGATGAAGTAGATGTTCCCACTGGTGGTAGTCGCGCAGGTGATAACCGCATTGCTACAGGTAGTGGTGCTGATACTGTCTTTGTGGGAGATGGCGATCGCGCTTTTGGTGGTAGTGGAAATGATACATTAGACGCTACCGACGCAACAGGTTATCGTCTCTCCGGTGGTGCAGGAAATGACATTTTATACCTGGGTGCAGATGGTCGCGCTTTAGGTGGAGATGGTGATGATAAATTCTTTGTGCAAGGAGGTGGTGGTAATTTAATTTCTGGTGGTGCAGGTGCGGATCAGTTTTGGATCGTTAACGGTGATCTACCTGCTGCTGCTAATACCATCCTTGACTTTAGCATGGGTACGGATGTTTTAGGTATTGGTGGTCAAGGTGCTGGTTTTGGTTTTGATGATCTGACCTTAACTGGTAATAGTATTGCGATCGGTACAACAACCATTGCTATTTTGAACGGTGTGAACACCGCAACTTTAACTGCTGCTAACTTCGCTTTTGTTTAAAACTAGCAGGTATTAAATCAGATCCCCGACTTCTTCAAGAAATCGGGGATCTATTTCATTAATCAAATATTAAACTAATTTCAACTTTTGACAATATAATCTTAACTTTTAACTGATATATTTAAACCACTATTTACGAATTAGCTAGATTTTTCTGAATTGAATCTGCACCAGAGGAAAAAATAATGGTAACTAATCAAATAGTCCGCTTTTCCCAGTTTAACGCTTCTTTGAATCGTAATTCTGAAAATCAATTAGTCACTGATTTATCTACTCCTAATAACTCCCAAGCGAAAGCTGTAGCAGAAATCATCCAACGTGCTAACCCGAATATACTGCTGATTAATGAATTTGATTATGTAGAATCTAACCCTCTCCAACCAGTCCAGTTATTTCAACAAAATTATTTAGGAATTAGCCAAAATGGCGCAACTCCCGTTAACTATCCCTACGTTTATATTGCACCTTCTAACACAGGTATTGCCTCTGGATTTGATTTAGACAATAATGGTACTATAGGCGGTGGTAATGATGCTTTTGGTTTTGGTAACTTCCCCGGACAATTTGGGATGTTACTGTTATCACAGTATCCTATAGATACGCCAAATGTTCGCACCTTCCAAAATTTTCTCTGGAAGGATATGCCCGGAAATTTACTCACAAATGACCCTAGCACAAACGCAAATCTCAGTGGTTTTTATTCACCCGAAGAAATTGATATTTTGCGTCTTTCTTCTAAAAGTCATTGGGATGTACCCATTTTAATTAATGGTGAAACAGTTCACGTTTTAGTTAGTCATCCTACACCCCCAGTATTTGATGGTGCGGAAGACAGAAACGGAAAACGCAATCATGATGAAATTCGTTTTTGGGCTGATTACATTACCCCAGAAATAGGCGATTATATCTATGATGATAGTGATAAAATAGGCGGTTTAGCCGCTGGTTCTAGCTTTGTAATTATGGGTGATCAAAATGCTGATCCTTTTGATGGAGATAGCTTTGAAAATGCCATTTTACAACTGTTACAAAATCCTAGTATCAACACTAATTTTATTCCTAGCAGTCCCGGTGGTGCAGAAAAAGGAGCTTCACAAGGCGGTGCAAATGCTAATCACAATGGTAATAGTTATTTTGACACCGCAGATTTTGCTGATGGAACTCCGGGAAATTTACGAGTTGATTATGTTTTACCTTCTTCAAATTTAAAAATCACTAACTCCGCTGTATTTTGGCCTCTGCAAGCAGACCCGAATTTTGCACCTGTGGGTAATTTTCCTTTTCCTAGTTCCGATCATCGTTTAGTTTTTGCGGATTTAGAAATAGGTGCAACAGAACCAGGAAAAACGGTAACAGATATAAAATTTCAAGACCGAGAAATTATTTCTACAAGTTTTGTTCCCTCTGGTCCAGCAGGAATAGTTAATGGTACACCACAGATACGACTAGGTGGTTTATCAGGTGTCACCTATGATGCTACTAATAATGTTTATTATGCCATTTCTGATGATCGTTCAGCTTTAGCACCTGCGCGGTTTTACACTTTTACCATTGATGAAAATGGAGTCACTTTTACTAATGTCACTTCTTTAAAAGATAGTAATGGTAACTTCTTTGCACTTAATACTGTCGATCCTGAAGATATTGTTTTAACTAACAATGGTACTGTTTTTATTACCTCAGAAGGTGAAGTTAGACCAGATTTAGGTTCTGCTCGTGTGACTGACCCATTTATTAAAGAGTTTGATTTGCTAACAGGACAAGAAATCAAAACTTTGCCTATTCCCAATAAATTTTTACCTGTGGTAGAAGACACTAATAATGATGGAATTGTCAATGCAGGTGATACACAAATATCAGGAGTTAGAAACAACTTAGCTTTTGAAAGTCTCAGCATTACACCTGATCAAAAAACCCTATTTACAGCAACAGAAAATGCTCTTTTTCAAGATGGTGGAATTGCTTCTACTACCAAAGGTAGTTTATCACGGATTTTGCAATACAATTTAATCAGTGAACAACCAGAAAAGGAATATTTGTACATCACTGATAATGCGTTAGTTCCTAATCCTACTACTGCTTTTACCGATAATGGTTTAGTGGATTTATTAGCTATTGATAATCGGGGAACAATTTTAGCATTAGAGCGAAGTTTTGCCACTGGTGTAGGGAATACGATTAAAATTTATCAAATCACTTTGCAAGCTGCTACAGATATAAGCACTATTGACTCGTTAGCTGGTTTGAGTGATACAGAAATTAATGATTTAGCAGTTAAAAAAACTCTACTGTTAAATTTAAATGATTTAAAATTACCTAACGGAACTGATAATATTGAAGGTTTGGCTTTTGGGCAGAAATTAGCAGATGGTAGTCAATCAATTGTCTTAGTTAGTGATAATAATTTTAGTGCAAGTCAGTTTACGCACATTTTAACTTTAAGTGCTGATTTAGTTTCCACAGCTACACCTGCATTAGAAACCCGTCCTGATTTATTTGATGATGAAGATCCAGAACAAGCAATAGTAGATCAAAATGCTGATGCGGATGATCCTGCTATTTATGTTCATCCTACTAATTCTGAAAATAGTTTAGTATTAACTTCTGTCAAAAATGCCGGGTTGCGTGTTTATGATTTAGCTGGGAATTTATTACAGACAATTAACCCAGGAAATATCCGTTACAATAATATTGACTTGCAATATGGCTTTCAATTAGGAAATCAAAAAATTGATATTGCCGTAGCAAGCGACAGAGGAAATGACAAACTCGTAATCTTCAAAATTAACCCCAATGCTACCAATGGCAATTATTTAGAAGATATCACCGATGATAACATCGGCACAATTTTCCAAGCTGCACCTTTTGAACCTCCCTATGAACCATCTTCTCGCAGTGCTTACGGATTAACAATTTATCGCAGTCCCTACACTGATGATTACTATGTTTTCACAGGAAGACGAGAAACCGGAGATATTGCCCAATTGAAATTAATTGACATCGGTAATGGTAAAATCGGTGCAGAAAGAGTGAGAGAATTTACCGTTCCCAAAATTAATGATATTGACCCCCAAACTGAAGGAATGGTTGCGGATCAAGAAACTGGTTTTCTCTACATTGGTCAAGAAAATGTTGGTATTTGGAAATATGACGCAGAACCCAAGGGTAGCAACACAGGTATACTGATTGATCAAGTTAAAGATTTGGGTGGTAGTAATTTAGTTGCTGATGTTGAAGGTTTAACTATTTACTATGGTGCGAATGGAACAGGTTATTTACTTGCATCTAGTCAAGGAGATAATACCTTTGCAGTATACAATCGTGAAGGAAATAACGAATTTTTAGGACGGTTTGCAATTGGTAATAATGGTGCAATTGATAGTGTACAAGAATCCGATGGTGCAGATGTAATTAACGTTCCCCTTGGTGCTAATTTCCCATTCGGTTTATTTGTCACCCAAGATGGTAATAACGACCCTGCTAAATTAGTAGAAGATGATGGAGAATTAGAAAACGTCAACAGCAATTTTAAATTTGTTCCTTGGGAAAACATTGTTAACACCCTTCCCGATATCCTGAAAATTGACACTATCAGTTATGACCCCCGCAACCCAAAATCCCAGATCAAGCAATTGATCAATGGTACTCCCAATGCAGATAAATTAATAGCTGGAACAGACTTTGATGGTATCAGAGATATTGTTTTTACTGGTGCAGGAAACGATGAAGTAGATGTTCCCTTTGGAGGAGTTTTAGCAAGTAACAACCGCATTGCTACGGGTAGCGGTGCTGATACTGTCTTTGTAGGAAATGGCGATCGCGCTTTTGGTGGTAGTGGTGATGATGAAATAGACGCTACTGAAGCTAGTGGTTATCGTGTTTCTGGTGGTGCAGGAAATGACATCTTCTACCTGGGTGCAGATGGTCGCGCTTTAGGTGGTGAAGGTGATGATAAATTCTATGTTCAAGAAGGTGGTGGCAATTTAATTTCTGGTGGTGCAGGTGCGGATCAGTTTTGGATCTTGACTGGTGATTTACCTCCTGCTGCAAATACCATCCTTGACTTTAGCATGGGTACGGATGTTTTAGGTATTGCTGGTCAAGGTGCTGGTTTCGGTTTTGATGATCTGACCTTGAGTGGTAATAGTATTATCATTAATGGAACAACCGTTGCAGTTCTCAATGGTGTTAATACTGCAACTTTAACTGCTGATAACTTCGCATTTGTGTAAAAATTTCGGCAAATAGGGAGAGGATGGTTTATTTCACCTCTCCTATCTTTTGAAATTTCAAGTTTCAAATTTGCTATCAACTTGTATTAATATCTAATTTTTTAAACTATTGTTAGTTATCTCTTAACTTAACCGGTATAGTTTTTTGTTTGTAGTCAGGGTTTTAACCCTTGTGTTAGAATTACTATAGGACTAAAGTCCTTACTAGCAACTTAGTCGCATTCAAGCAATAATTCTAGAAATAAAAATGACAAATTACATCCGACTTAACCATATTGGTACTGTCAATTTAAGTGGTGCAGAAATTTCTGATTTTGACTCCAAAACTCAACGCTTATTCGTAACTGGAGAAGCTGAAGGTAAACCTGTTCTGCAAGTAGTTGATATTTCAGATCCACAGCATCTTACACAAATTAATCAACAAATTAATCAAATTGATCTTTCTAGTTTAGGCGCAGGAATCCAAAGTGTAGCGGTTAGACCAGGAACAGGAACAGCAAATAGCATTGTTGCTGTCGCTATCTCTGGGAATAATATCACTGATCCAGGTATAGTTGCTTTTTACGATGCTTTTACTCTCACGAAAATTTCCCAAGTGACAGTAGGTGCTTTACCTGACATGATCACCTTCACTCCTGATGGTAGTAAATTACTGGTTGCTAACGAAGGAGAACCCAGCGAAGATTATACCATTGATCCTGAAGGTTCAATTAGTATCATTGATGTTTCTGGAGATATTGCCAGTTTAGACAATTCTAAAGTTACCACTGCAACCTTCACTGCATTTAATGGACAGATAACTACATTAAAAGCAGCAGGAGTAAGAATTTTTGGACCTAACGCTACAGTAGCTCAAGATTTAGAACCAGAATATATTGCAGTTTCTCCTGATGGTAAAACGGCTTTTATCACATTACAAGACAATAACGCTATTGCAATTCTTAATATTGATAGCAGAACTATTACTGATGTTGTACCTCTGGGTTATAAAGACCATAATTTACCAGGAAATGCTCTAGACGCTAGTGATAGAGATGTTAATGGAACTTCCGCAGGTGGTGGTAAAATTAACATTAAAAACTGGCCTATTTTTGGAATGTACCAACCTGACGGTATTAGCTCTTTTCAAATTAATGGTACAACCTATTATATTACTGCTAATGAAGGAGATGCTCGCATCCGTCCTACAGCAAATAATAGTTTTGGTAATGAAGGATCAATATTTAATGAAGAAGCTAGAGTTTCTACCTTAAATCTTGATCCCACAGTTTTTCCTGATGCTACCGAGTTGAAAAGACCGCAAAACTTGGGACGTTTAACTGTTACCAATAAACTAGGAGATATAGATGGAGACGGAGATTATGATCAGCTTTATGCTTTCGGCGCTCGTTCTTTCTCTATATGGGATAGCCAAGGTAAATTAGTCTTTGATAGTGGCGATCAATTAGAGCAAATTACAGCCCAAAAAACTCCTACACTTTTTAATGCTAATAATGGTTCTACCAGTGATCGTGATACTCGTTCTGATAATAAAGGACCAGAACCAGAAAGTGTAGTTGTGGGTGTAATTGATGGTGTACCCTATGGGTTTATTGGTTTAGAACGTGCTGGTGGTGGGGTGATGGTTTATAACCTCAGTAACCCAAATGCACCGGAGTTTGTACAATATATTAGAACTCCTGGTGATATCAGTCCAGAAGGTTTAAAATTCATTGCTGCTGAAGATAGTCCCAGTAATAAACCGATGCTGGCAGTATCTCATGAAGTGAGTAATACTGTGACTTTATATGAAATTCTGCCACCACCAACTTTAACTAATTATGAATTTCAAAACCTTCCACTATTAGGAACAACTTCCGCCGGTCAAAATATCTTGTTAGGTGGTTTTTCTGGGTTGTATTTCCAAGGGATAGCAGATAACGGTAATCTGCAATTTGTCACCCATACAGATAGAGGTCCTAATGGTGAACCTACAGGACAAAATAGACCATTTTTGTTACCTGCTTTTCAACCAGAAATAGTTAGCTTTGAATTGAATAAAATTACTGGTGAAATCACAATTACCAAAAGAACTGGGTTATTTAGAGAAGATGGTACAACCCCATTAACTGGACGACCAAATTTACAAGCTCGTGCAGGTGGTGCAGCTTATACTGATGAAATTGGTGTTAATTTAGATGATCAAATTTTAGAAAATGATCCCTTTGGTGCAGATTTAGAAGGTATTGTTATTGCACCTAATGGTGATTTTTGGATGGTGGATGAATACCGTCCAGCAATTTATCATTTTGATGCTGATGGTAAGTTAATTGCTCGTTTTATTCCCCAAGGAACAGCAGCAGCAGCAAGTCAACCTGAAGGAACTTTTGGCACGGAAGTATTACCAGTAGTTTACGCTCAACGTCGCAATAACCGGGGTTTTGAAGCTGTAGCTTTGGAAGGTAATAAGCTTTATGCTTTTATTCAAAGTGCAATTGATAATCCTGATGTTACTAATGATGCAAATTCTAGAAATTCTCGAAATTTAAGAATTTTAGAATTTGATGTAGCTACTCAACAGGTAACTGGTGAATATCTCTATTTACTTGATGATATTGCTGGAACTGGTAACGCCAAAACTGATAAAATTGGTGATGCTGTTTCCTTGGGTGGTGGTAAATTTGCTGTTGTCGAAAGAGATGATTTAAGTAATGAAAATTCTAACAAACTCATCTATAAAATTGATTTAGCAGGGGCGACAAATATTAATAATCCTGCTAACTTTAACTTACCTAATGGTAAAACAATTGAGCAGTTAACAAAAGCAGAATTAACTACTGCGGGAATTTCTGTAGTTAGTAAACAACTGATTGTTAATGCTGCTGAGGTAGGTTATACAGGAGTTGAAAAGTTAGAGGGTTTAGCATTAGTTGATCGCAATACTTTAGCTTTACTTAATGATAATGATTTCAGTGTCGGTGGTACAACAATTCCTATAAAATTAGGGATTTTGGAATTATCAAAAAACATTGTTCCTCAATACGGTAATGATGGTGATGATGAACTTTTTGCAGAGAATGATGATACCTTAATTGGTGGTTTGGGTAATGATAGTTTATATGCTGAGGGAAGTTCAGGAAATAACTATCTAGAAGGTGGTGAAGATGATGATTTCTTGGTTGTTGTTGAAGGTGAAAATAACAAATTAAATGGTGGTGCTGGAAATGATCTACTGTTTGTTGTTGAAGGAAATCAAAACCAATTAAATGGTGATGATGGAGATGATAAGCTATATGTGATTGAAGGTAGCTTCAATACTCTCAAAGGTGGAATGGGAAATGATTTCCTAAACACATCAAGTACAGCAGGAAACAACATCTTAGAGGGTGGTGATGGTGATGATACTCTGATTGGGTATTTAGCCAGCGACAAGTTATTTGGTGATGCAGGAAATGATTCTCTGTACGCTGGTAAACTAGGTACAGAAATGACTGGCGGTGCTGGTTTAGACCGCTTTTATTTTGGTAATGGCTCTATCCCTGATGTAGCCGCAGAAGTATTAGACTTTACCAAAGGCGATGATAAGGTTATTATTACTGGTATTCCCCAGGCTCAAAGTTTTGAAAATATCATCCTCGTAAAAGATGGCAATGATACCCTTGTCAAAGTTGTGATAGAGGGTATGGAGAGAACCTTTGGCATTTTAAGAAATGTCCAAGCAGATACTCTAACAGCAGATGACTTTGGGTTTATAGTTCCCGTTTTCTCCATTGCTGATGCTTCCGCAGTTGAAGGTAATGCTATCACTTTCACCATCACTCGCACTGGTGACATTTTAGCGGATCAAACAGTAAATGTAGCCACATCCATAGCTAGTGGTGACACAGCAAGTGCAAATGACTTTACTGAAAAAACAGAAACTCTAACATTTGCACAAGGTGAAACAAGCAAGACTTTCACAGTTCAGACAACTCCAGACACCT
>NZ_BJCE01000130.1:0-15831 GCF_005402885.1 Sphaerospermopsis reniformis | reverse complement strand
TTGAAATCCCAAAAAATGCACACTTTTTCCGGTATACCCTTCAAAACCCTTGCACTAATTTCTGTGTTTATCAGCCTCTAACCTTTGATATATCAAGGTTTTAGGTTTATTCAGCAAACCCTAAATACTTTCGTTCCCTTTTGCGTAAGTCCTGTTATACTTGGGTATCTTAAAAAAATAAGGCAATTAAACTTCGTGAAAATAACGATTAAATAAAGTCTGTGTAGCTTGACGATGTTGTTCTCTTAATTCAGGTGGAGACAATATTTCTGCTTTGTCCATATACCGATAAACCCAACGAATAAACTCACCTAAAGAACGGGGTGGTAATTCTACATGGTATTCTATAAATTTGTATTCTCCATTATTTTTGTCAATTTCTCCTAGTATAATTTTTTGGTTTAAATGACGACGCTCTCCTTCTAAAATAAAATTGGAGATAGGATAATAAAAGCGTACTTTAACCTTAACAAATTGAAGATTTCCTGTTAATTCTAACTGTTGTGATTCTGAATCACCTAAATTTAATCCCCAGCCATTTTCAAATAATTTATAGGCTTTCGTTAAACTTGCTCTTTGTTTTTCTAGTCCCCGTGCTGGTATTTTTACAGGATAACAATGACTATTAAAGCGATTAATGCGCCCCATTACCAAATGTCCATTTTCACAAAGTTCATGCAATAAATACCAGGCAATATCATGATAAATTAATTGTAAAGGAAATACTTGAAACCTTCCAGTACGATTAGAACCATACAAATCTTTAGTACGCGAAATTTCAATAGCTTGTCCTTGACTTATAGCTTGTTCTAATAATGGTAATTGATGAAATAATGTATCTCTGTTTTCTCCCTTGGCGGCCATTTCTTCGGGGTCTGTATGAATTATGGCACGATTCAAATGCTGACGGGTGGGATAAAAAAATTCTCCCTTGAGTTCCATATCCAAACCCCGCAGTCTTTTACTCAGGGTTTCATAAATACGTCTTGTTTGGGCATCACCTTGATATTGTGCCTGGGATGCCAAGGCGTTAAATGCTACCTTTAGTTCAGCAGTAGACAGCGCACCATTGCCTAAATAATAACCCCAACGATACATTCTTTGATCCAGGATACCGTAACGTCTGAGTGTTTCTAAATCTTTGCGTAGTGTGGCAACTGCTGGATAATTATCTGGTAATTCTATGTTTAATTCCTGGGCTAATTGCTGTAGATATATTCTCACTATACTAATTGCATCATGATTTTTGTTGTCACCAGACTCTACATATTCTGGACTCCCCACACCTGGGTATTTGAGTAAGGTAGCAATTAACACTAATAAACGCTCAAAAGCTAAACGTTCTGTGTAGAGATGAGTAGTTTTTTTAGGCATTGTCAAAATAATTACTTTGTTAGTAGTTTATGAAAAATAATCTACGTACAAAAAGAAAATATTGAAACAGTTTTTAAAGTTTAGCTGTAAGTGTTGAAAATCTTGATTTGTAGCCGATTATTATCATAATTCAGTTTATCTTCTTTTCCTGGTTTTTGAGTGATTCTGAAGTTATGGTAGTCAATATCATCACTTTTGGGTCAGGTTTTTATTCATCATGTATATTTCCAGACGTTCCGCTACTGTTAGAAATGTTTCTGTCTCTACTGTTAATGGAACTATTACTCTGGTTATTTTGCTAATTGCACCTTTGGGTTTGGCAGCAGTAATTATGAATACTCTGTTAGTGACTTTTGCTACTTTTTGGATTTCCAGTATGGCGGATAGAATAGTGTTGTGGTTAGAACCAGAACAAAATGCAGAATTAACATCTGGTACTGGAGGTGAACATCGTACAAAGAAATCTAATTTACAACGTTGGTGGCGTTAATTTAATATGCAGACTCTTTATGTTTCTGAGCAGAATTGCTATGTCTGTTTACAGAAAGAATCTTTGATTGTTAAACAAGGTGATACTGTTTATATTGAAGTACAGTTGCCTTTGTTAGAACAGATTTTGATTTTTGGTTATTCTCAAATAACCACCCAAGTAATTCGTGCTTGTTTATGGCGTGATATTCCCATTGCTTATTTATCAAAAATGGGTTACTGCTATGGGAGAATTTTACCAATTTCTAGAGGATACCGACAATTATCACGTTATCAACAACAATTAACCCCTATAGACCGATTAATTACTGCTAGGGCGATAGTTAAAGGTAAATTGAAAAATAGTAGAGTGTTGTTAAGGAGGCAGAAGAAAAAAAGAGAATCTGAGGTTTTAGAACGGGTTTTAGAAAGTTTAGATTATTTAGCTCAACAAGCGGGACAAGCGGATAATTTAGAACGGTTAATGGGGTTTGAGGGTGCGGGTGCTGCTCAATATTTTTCGGCTTTTAGTGAATGTCTGACTAACCCTGATTTTGTGTTTTCCGGTCGTAGTCGTCGTCCGCCAGGAAACCCGGTGAATGCTATGTTAAGTTTTGGGTATCAGGTGCTTTGGAATCATTTATTAGCATTAATTGAAATCCAAGGATTAGACCCTTATTATGCTTGTTTACATCAGGCAAATGATGGTCACGCGGCTTTGGCTTCTGATTTAATTGAGGAGTTCCGCGCCCCGTTGGTAGATTCGTTGGTAATGTGGTTAATTAATCGCAAAATTATGGATGTTCAAGCTGATTTTGAGTTTAAAGATGGGGGGTGTTATTTGAATGATTCAGGTAGGAAAAAGTTTTTACGGGGATTTTTGCAAAGGATGACTGAAGAAATCCAAACGGATGAGGGAATTAAACAACCAAAATGGGATTTATTGACTCAGCAAGTGAGGGCTTTTAAACAATTTGTTTATAATCCCATTCATGATTATAAACCATATCGAATTGATTGATTTTTGCTGATGTTTGTGTTATGTTTTTGTATGTGATTGCTTACGATATTCCTGATGATAAACGACGGAAAAAGATAGCTGATGTATTGGAAGGATATGGACAGCGTGTACAGTATTCTGTGTTTGAATGTCAGTTAAATACAGAGAAGTACAATGATTTACGTCGTCGGTTAAGGAAGATTGTTAAGTTAGAGGAGGATAATGTCAGGTTTTATCCTTTGTCTCGACATACTCTTTCCCAGGTGGAAGCGTGGGGAGTGGGGATACCAGTGATTGAAACGCCGAGTTCGATTATTGTCTAGTTGTTAGGGAGGCGCGGCGTTAGCCGAAGGTCAGGTAAAATGGCTGAGATGTTGATTATTCCGTTGCGAGCTTCGGTTGCTTGCTGGGTAAGGGTTATGGGGATTTTTGAACGCTGTGGGAAGGCAATCTGTCCACCTTTTTTCGTGACCTTCGGAAACCGCCTCTGGACTCCTTGCACTGTCTGGGTTTAAAATGGAGGGGTCCCCACTCGCTGGGGACATTAATTGAATGGAAACTAAATAAGAAATAGTTTCATCTCTGAAGTGGCACTCGGTCCCCACTCGCTGGGGACATTAATTGAATGGAAACCAAGAGCTAACCCAGCACCCATCTTTTTCTGACAATTTGTCCCCACTCGCTGGGGACATTAATTGAATGGAAACTTTGCCATTAGACTGGCTGGAATTGTGGGACTGTTTCAGTTAGTCCCCACTCGCTGGGGACATTAATTGAATGGAAACCCCAAATGTCGCCCAATCAATTACTTCCAGGGATGTACAAGTCCCCACTCGCTGGGGACATTAATTGAATGGAAACGCTAAGTCTTTGTTAACTGTCCAAGTGATGTCGTTTAAGTCCCCACTCGCTGGGGACATTAATTGAATGGAAACTCCCCTCCTAAACCAACCAGCTTATGGTAAGCAAAAAGAAGGAGTCCCCACTCGCTGGGGACATTAATTGAATGGAAACACCAGGGTCTAAACCTGGAAAGTCTTCCAGGGCGTCTTCGCGTCCCCACTCGCTGGGGACATTAATTGAATGGAAACTTCCGGTAGCGGCTGGAGCTCATAATTCCCAAGGCAAGTCCCCACTCGCTGGGGACATTAATTGAATGGAAACTTTGGTCTCCCCAGGTTCCATTTGACTCTGCCACTACCTTTCGTCCCCACTCGCTGGGGACATTAATTGAATGGAAACTTTATCTTCTGCTGGAAGCTTTATACTTAGAAAGTTACTGGGGTCCCCACTCGCTGGGGACATTAATTGAATGGAAACGTCGTATTCTGCCTCTGAGAGGCTCGTACCTTGAGGTCCCCACTCGCTGGGGACATTAATTGAATGGAAACGATTCAATAACTAACATGATCGACCTTCTTGTGGTACGGTCCCCACTCGCTGGGGACATTAATTGAATGGAAACACATAAACCCTAGCCACTTGGATTAGTCGGATAGGTCCCCACTCGCTGGGGACATTAATTGAATGGAAACTTTGGTGAAACAGAAAATGAGTAACACAAAAATCATCTACCAGTCCCCACTCGCTGGGGACATTAATTGAATGGAAACTATAACCATTTAAAATCAAATGGTTATACATAAACTTGTCCCCACTCGCTGGGGACATTAATTGAATGGAAACATCTGATTGTCCATGTGCGATCGCACTGTTTCTTAGTAGCGTCCCCACTCGCTGGGGACATTAATTGAATGGAAACATCCCAGATTCATCCACTAAATCCGACGGTTTAAACGTCCCCACTCGCTGGGGACATTAATTGAATGGAAACTTTATCGAAAAGCAGGATATCTAGAAAACACGCAGAAGTCCCCACTCGCTGGGGATATTAACTACATAACCAATTACCGTAGGGGTTTAGCACTGCTGAACCCCTACTTAATAACATTTGAGTATCAACAAATCGGCATAAAAATACACAATTTGCAATTAATGTCAAAAAATAAACAATATTTTTAATTAAACTAAATAAACACCTCAAAGCCTTATACACAAAGGATTTCAAGGTGATTTATATTGAAAATTAAATATTGTCAATCAATAGACAAATACTAAATCCCGTCATTACAATATAAATATTGGCTACACAGGGGAATCACCGATGACAGCAGAATATTGGCGGGCTAAGATTTGGGGGTTACTGCATGACCCTATACTGAAGGCATTACATAACAATAGCGGACGGGGTAAAAATAGCTTCTATGAACAACTAGAAGTTATGAAACCTTGGGTTGAGACAGGTAAAACCCCAGATCAATCAGGTGGTAAAGTATTAAAAAATATCCTCTTAGCGGATTATATAGCCTCAGCCAGTGATAGGTCAGTCCTGGGTAGCGTCACAGCCAGTATCAATTATGCCCCAGGTAAAAACCCAGAAAAGGGATTAGAAATCAGCCATTTATTATCTGGTGCAAAACAAGAATTTAAAATCAAACTCCATACAGAACTTATAGAATCAAAACGTCAAGAATATTTAAAGAAAAAAGAAGAAGAACTATTAGCAGAAATAGACAATCATTTAAGAACAGATATTAAAAACATCAAACATTTATTTTGGTGGTTATGGCGTTGTTTACCTCAAGCAACCTGTGATTTATTTGATAAAGATAATTCATTAATGTTAATGCCGGCAGAAACTCGTTTACCTGATGCTTCTATTTGGAGTCATTTGAGTATGACATCAGCATTAGCCGGCGCATTAGCAGGATATGATTTAACAGCAGAACAAGTACAACGTTGGCAAGGAAATGAGGAATTATCTCATCCTTATTTAGCGGTATTTAGTTTTAGTCCAGTACAGGAACTAATTAAATCTAGTCGCAAAATGCGAGATTTTTGGGCGGGTTCTTGGTTATTACATTATCTATCAGCTAAAGTTTGTTGGAAACTCGCCAATCAATATGGACCAGATACCTTACTTTATCCTAGTTTATATCAACAACCATTAATAGATCATTGGTTATTGCAAGAAATTGAAAGGTTGAGAAAAGAGGAAAAACTTGATTTTGATTTTACCGAATGGGTAAAACCACCATCCCATGAATCATTATTAACCGCCGGATTTCCTAACGTTATATCATTAATTTTACCTAAAGACAAAGTACAAGCTGCCATGCAAACAGCCCAGCAAACCCTGTTAGAAGCATGGTTAGAAGTTGGGGATTTAGTATTAAAAGAATTACAAAATGAACGTCATTGGATGAGACAATTAAAACCAGATCATAATAGTTGGCAAGGTTGGTTAAAATCCCAATGGCAAGTTTACTGGACAGCATTACCAATTGGTAAAGGTAAACAATTCAAAACTGCTGCTATTCCTGAAAATGTTGATGATCAATTACAAACTTGGTTAAATCAACAAAATGAAGCCTATAATGTTAGTAAAAAGCAAAAATTATTTCAATCACAAGAACTAAAATTTTTACGTGAAGCTTATCATCAAAGATTAGAAGAACAACACAGAAAATTTAGTGTTAACATAGGTTCATGGTGGGCTTATATTTTTGACGCTACCCGTGCTAGTTTAGCATCAGTAAAAAACGCGAGAAATTGGGAACTTCCTACAGCTTTTGGACCCCGTTCGACAATTTCTGGTATTGGTCCAGTTGTGAATCCTGGTAATAATAAAGAGAAGGGAAAAGACTGGATGACAGAAGGTGAAACCAAGAAATTATGGGGAAAACATGATGCAGGGTTTTTTGATGGTACAGAACAACTAAATGCAACGGAAGTATTAAAGCGGGGGTTACATAAAGTATTACCTCACTTGTTGGGAATCCCAGAAAAAGATATTGCAGCATCTTATCCAGATTTAACTTCTGGGGTGGCGGGGTATTTAAAAGTTAATGCTGGAGATACACGACATAAACTAAATTTTGAAAAAGCTTGTCAAGCAATAGTTAACAAATACCCTGAACTTGAAACCACACTCACAGAAATGAGAGGTAAATGGGGTATTCCTTGGATAGATAAAAACCAGAATCCTAAAAAATACCATCCCCGCTTACTTAATGCAGATTGGATATTAGAAGATTTACCTAATAGCACTGAGTTGAAGGAAGAATATAGAAGAGAAATCAACAATATTATTAGTGATTCCTATCCTAGTAACAATCCATCAGATTGGTATGTATTAGCCGCAGGTGATGGTGATAGTATGAGTGAATGGTTAAAGGGAACAAAACTCAAAACCTATGGTGATTATATACCATCAAAATTATCAGTTAATTTAGAGAGTTTTCCCCAATTCTTAGAAATCCAAAAACGCATGGGACCAAGTACCCACAGCGCATTAAGTAGGGCGTTATTAGATTTTTCTAATCAATTAGTTCCCTATTTGACACAAAATCGTTATGCTGGTAGATTAATTTATGGTGGTGGTGATGATGTTTTAGCTTATACGAATCTGTGGGAATGGGATAAATGGTTATGGGATATCCGCCAATGTTTTAAAGGTGCAAAAGATCCCCGTGATCAGTTTAGTAATGAGGGTGATTATTGGAAATTTAAGGGCAAAAGTGATCAATTAGTTGACCGTCCATTATTCACAATGGGCAGCGCAGCCACCATCAGCTTTGGTATCGTAATTGCCCATCACTCAGTACCGTTGGCGATCGCCCTCGAAAGTCTCTGGGAAGCAGAAAAAAAAGCCAAAGATCATGTTTATATTGATGAAAACGGTGACAAAAAAGCCAAGGATGCAGTACAAGTGCGGGTAATCTACGGAAACGGTAACACCCTGAAATCCACCGCTAAATTTGATGTTTTCTATCAGTGGCAACAATTAATTCAACAGGACTTAGAAAGTGCGATATTTGAACAAGCAGCGAGTCTGTGGAGTCAGCACCCAGCACCGAGTCAGGAGGCCATAATACCCTGGAGTAGATTGTTTTGCGATCGCCGTGACCAATTCCAAGAAAACAAAGACAACAAAAAGCAATTTCAAGAAGCCCTTGCAGACTTCCTCAAAGCATTGTTTATCACTACCCAAACTGAAGACTTGGACAGCGAAATTCAAAATTGGCTCAAACTTGCGGCTTTCGTTAAACGCAACCGTCACATCAAACTAGGAGGTGATAATTAATGCACTGGTACAAACTGACACCGTTGGATATTTTAATGTTAAGGGATGCCAAACCATTTTCACCACAAGAAAGGGCGTGGGCGGGTAGTGTGTTTCCTCCCAATGGTCATACTATTGCCGGGGCATTGCGGGGGTTGTTGGGAGGTGGTGAATTTGATATTACTGGTCCATTTTTGAGTTATGAAAACACCTTATATTTACCCCGTCCGTTGGGGTTTGCGGGTTCTATAGACCTTGTACCTTTAGTGTGGGCAAAAGAATCTTATATCAATAATGCTCTCTGGGATAAAACTCAACCTTGTCCATTGGTAAAATCCTATAATAGCAAAGATGAGGAGGAAGAAGAAAACTATAATTCAGGTAAAGAGCAAAGCCCTGAATTTAGGCAATATTTACCTTATGAAGTTGTCAAAGAATATTTAGAATCTGGTAGAATTAATAAGGAAAATTGGCAAGCCATTGAAGGTAGACACGAAGATAAACCATACACCATAGAAACCCGTTCTCATAATAGCATTGAACCCGGAACAAAACAAGTTAAAGATGCCGATGGTTACTTTGTAGAAAACGCTATTAGATTATATCAAGGTTGGAGTTTTACAATCGGAATCAACGAAGAAATTGAAACACCTGCTACAATCAGATTAGGAGGAGAAGGACACAGGGTAATTGTAGAATCTTGTCCAGAATTGGGGGAACAATGGCAAGAGTTACAACAACTATCCGATGATAATTTTCAACATGATGGTAAAGCAATAGCCTATTTAGTAACCCCTGGAGTTTTTGAAAGACCCCACAAGGATAAATATGAAAATAGAATCAACTTATGTCGTCCTTATCCTTGGGAGTGGAAAATCAAAGACGGTATTTTTGTGAGTATGTCCACAGATAAAGCTGTACCGATTAGTTGTAGAATTAGGGAGAACGAAGACAATACAAAAAGCATTACAAAAAGCATTACAAAAAGCATTCCTGCACCCCAAGTATTTGCAGCACCACCGGGGAGTTTGTACTATTTGAATAAACCTCAAGGGTTGTTTCAGGATCAAGAAAAAGTAGAAAGGAATGGATCTAATAAAGATAATCGTGTTAATAACTGGCGAAAACTGGGTTACTCAGAAATGTTGTGGATTAAATATCAAGGAAATTAGGAAAAATAACGATGGAATACATTTATTTATATCTGCTTTCACCATTACATACAGGTGGTACAACCCAAGAGGGTAACTTATTAGGAATTGCCCGTGAATCTCATACTAATTTACCCTACATTCCTTCTAGTACAGTGCGGGGTAAAGTGCGTTCATTGGCTACAGATAAAAACACAAAATATCAGCTATTTGGCAATGATTTAGAAGATGGACAATTAGAACAGGGTGATATTTGGATTGGTGATGCTTCTATATTATGGTTGCCAGTTCCGTCATTAAGTCATAGTGTAGTTTGGGTTAGTTGTCCTCTTTTATTACAACGTTGGCAACGTTTACAAGGTGGTAAATTATCCATACCTCCTGAATATAGTTGTAACTTTAATAATAATGCTGCGGTTTATCTCAAAGATGCAATTATCAACTCTGCACAATTACAACCTTGGCAAAACTCAAAAGAATTTGTACCCAAATCATCAGCAACAGATTCAATAAAACGTTTATTAGTATTACCTGATAAACATTGTGCTACATTAATTCAAATGAGTTTATGGCGACAAGTAAAAATTAAACTCGATGAACATAAATCTGTAAATGGTGGTTTCCGTTATGAGGAAGCAATTCCACCAGATACATTAATGTATTTACCTTGGGGAATTACATCACAAGCTAATGGAAAATCACAAAAATCTTACGATGATTTGAAAAATTTATTAGCAGCCAATGAAATTTTACAAATTGGAGGACAAGAAAGTTTAGGACGGGGATTTGTTCAACAATGGATGTCAACTTCTCAAGAGAATTAGAAAATTTTTCAGAATCAGGACTTACGGTTACTGAGCGACTTGTACTGAGCCTGTCCTGAGCCTGTCCTGAGCCTGTCCTGAGCCTGTCCTGAGCCTGTCCTGAGCGGTGTCGAAGGGCGGTGTCGAAGGGCGGTGTCGAAGGGCGGTGTCGAAGGGCGCAGTCGAAGTAAGTCGAAGTACAGGATTTACAGGATGAAAACAATAATTTTATAGCCTGTAAAAGTGTAGTCAGAAAAAGGAAATTAATATGACATTTGACCCTAGAACAATTGCTATACCAATTTACGATGCTTTAAATCATTTAAAGAATTTACCCAATCAAGATGACACTCGTTTGAAACAACAAAAAAGTCAAGCAGTGGAACTTTATACCTATCTTTCCACTTGGGGAATGATGCGATTAAAAGCTGAAGAAATGGCATTACCTGATGGCATGATGGGTAAAAGACAAGTAGTGCAGAAATTTTTTGAGTGCTTGCAAGCGGTATCAGGAAAACAAAATTTATCTGGACAACAAGGTTTAGAAACCTTGAAAACCCTGGGTACAGATGAATATTTAGGTATCACAGGTTTGGGATTAGCTTTGGCACAGGAATTTAGTTTTTGGGCTACTGCTATTTATTGGGATATTAAGGGAGACTAAAAGTAATGGTATTTGAAAGACCTAATCAACCTAAAAAACCTCAACCATCTACAAATATGAATCCACCTAGAAAAGTAATTAATGTTCCCGTTAGTGGTCATGGTGGTAGTGGTGGTGGTAGTTCGAGTAGTCACGGGGGACACAGTGGCGGTAATCAACCCGCTACACCCTCTCCCTGGTTAAATGCAGACAATGAACCCAAACCCGATCCAGAAGCTAGTTTTGTAGAATATCTGCGGTGGATGCGATCGCCCGATAGTGACTATAAGGACTCTACCAAAGTACAAATATTACAAATGGCAGAAAAGGGGTCAAAATATTTTCAGCGATTGCAACAACTAACAAAACGTACTGAATTAATAGCCCAAAAAAGTTTTAAAGTCCAATGTCCTTGGCGCATTAGAGTAGGAGGACATAGAGGACCAGAAAGTATTTTATTACCTGCTTTTGATGCTTTGGGTATTCCTTATATTCCCTCTAGCACTTTGCGCGGTGTAGCCAGAACCCAGGCTATCCGGGAAATCATGGCACAACAAAATATTGACTGGAAAAATGCAGAAAAACAAATTGCTGCTTGGTTTGGTTCAGTAGAAACTAATAATAAAAAAGAACAAGCTGGTAAAGTTGTATTTTTAGACGCTTATCCTTTACCAAATCAAAATCAAAATGTATTAGCTGTAGATATGGCTAATAATATTTGGCAATGGGACAATAATACACCTAAATATAGCCCCAATCCTAACCCGTTTTTCAGTTTAGAAAAACCCATGTTTCTGATTGGGTTACGATTAGCTAGTAACTGCCAGGATAACGATATATTAGAAAAAGTCAAACAGTGGTTAATCAAAGGTTTACAAGCTGGTGTAGGTTCTCAAATTAATACTGGTTATGGTCAATTAAATCCCGCAGGGAAACTTGAGAAAAATCATGAATTTTTTAGAGTTGAATTTGTTATAGAAGGCCAGTTAATTCATGGTCGTCAAAAATTAAAAGATATTAAACAACCTTACCAAAAAGACAGAGATGGTAATTTTAGACTTAGCCAAGGAAAATTAAAACCAGATACTATTTCTAATCCAGAAGTTCGACCTGTGGCCTTTAAATCAATGTTACGCTATTGGTTTAGAACTTTTGCATTAGGAATTTTAGAACCTGGTCAAGTGCAGGAATGGGAAAATAATATCTTTGGTGGTATTAACCCAAGTAAACAATTTGGCTGGTTAATGGTTAGAGTATTAGAAGGAAAAACTATTAGAGATAATGCTGCAAATCGAAATGATGATTTTGGTGAACAATCGGGAATACTCACATTAAACTATTCACCGGAAATTCCCCAATCTCAAAAACAGAACTTAGAGAAACTAATCAAAAATCTCACCTGGTTAATGTTTCATTTAGGTGGTATTGGTCAAGGTGCAAGAAGACCATTATATTCTAGAAAAGATCGTAATCCTCCCCGTCCACCTTGGTATCGTGGCTGTAATTTAGGCTGTAATTTAATTACTGAAAGTGATAATAATTTTTGGAAATTACCAGATAATACTAGACAGTTTCAAGAATTATTCAAAACTAAAATCAGGAATTTTTATGAAGCATTACAAGCGTTAGGTGTTAATTTTAATTCTCGACAATTAAGAACTTGTGGAATAGTTAGAAATAACCAATGGACAGAAGCAATAGACGCAAATTGTCGTATCTTTGTATGTTCTGGAGATGAACAATTCGGTAAATCTTATGCCCTATCAGTTTTACATAGTGATGAGCTAAAATTTAATAATAATTATGACGGTAATCTTTGCGGAAAAACTCAAGGTAATCGGGTTATTCCTTCCCCTATCTGGATTGCAGATTTAGGTGATTACCAAGTAGTAACTGTATTTGGTGCTAATGAAAATCCCCGTCGAAAATATTTAGAAACATTACAAAATAAACTGCAAATTTTCCCTCTATGAAAACAACAAATAACACAGATAAAGTTAGCACTCTAATAATCACCGTAGGAACACGACAAATAGGCTGGCGTTGTCAAGATGGTATCATTCGTTCCTTTGGTGCAGATGGTAACATTGGGTATCCTGCTCATGTCAATGAATTATATCAAGAATTAGGAATAGAACGAGGTAATCATCAAGATGAAAATGGTAAAACCTATCCTTGGAGTGGTCGGGATTTGGGTAAACGATATTATGATCACTGTCAAGAATGGCTCGGTGGGGATTTTAGTAATGTTGAATTATTGTTAGATAAAATTATAATTGAAACCGCAGTCACCCAGGGGTTAAAACATATTATACTATGGGCAACTGACCAACCAGAGGATGTATCTTGGTTTTATCGGCGGCTGGATACATTATATTTAGCGGAATTAATCAAAGGCAAGATTAAAAGTTTATTCCCTGATATCCGAGTTGATGTTCATGCTCCCAAAATCAACGCTAACGATACTTTAGCAATTCGCGAAGAATTAGAACAGTTAGTATTAAAAGAAGCCCTGGATGCTTTTTATCCCCAAAAGAACGAAGAGTTTACACTGTGGATACAAAATAAAGGTTGTGCGCCAGCAGTGGCATCCTGTGTAGAAATTTGTGCGGCTGCTTTGGTACGTCAGTGTAAAGTATATAATGCTAGTCCTGATGAACCACTGGAGTTTTTTAGTCAGTTAGATAATGGTTTAAAAACCGCTAATCATTCCCAAAGTTTTCAGTTAATTCCAATGGGGGAATATTTCTGGTCTTTGGAAAAACTACGCATTATTTCTGCTTGGGAACGAGGAGATTTTTCAGAAGCACAAATTTGGTTAGCAGTTCATCAAAATCGGCATTCAGCATTATCTAAATTAGCAGGGTTTTTAGCAAAATATAGTAACGGAGAATCCAGCAAAGAATTTTATCAAAACCTCAAAGATTGGGTGGGTTCTAAGGATGTATCAAAATTAGTAGATGCTGAACAAATCGAAACATGGAAAGTCAGACTTCAAAAACTGCAAAATGACAAAATTACTAATTTATGGGAGTCTACCCTGATATTAGAATTAACATTAAACAGGGAAAACTATACCACAGCATTTATCCAGTTTGTGCAGATTTTAGAAAAATTATTGTATCTGCAATCCATCAATCAAACATGGTATACCAAAGGTTGGATACCCAAAGATAAAGATGAACCGACTTTAGCGGAATTAATGCAAGGGTGGTGTCAGTATAAACGATATAATCAAGATAGTAAATGGTCTAAAGTATTGTACGATATTCGCCAAAATCGTAATTTAATTATTCATAAAGGTGAATCTATCACACCAAGAAAAATCCGTGCTATTTGGGCTAATAATGACTTCCCTGTGAAATACCCAGAAACCCCAGAAATCATTAAAAACCTGATGATGGAACTACTCAAAGAAATCAGCACTCCTCCGAATTTGAATAACTTATTAATGCGTTCTTTGTATCAATGGGGACTGCAATACTTAGAAGATGCAAGTTAATAATAGGCGATCGCACAATCAGCAATAGACCTCTCCGAAAAAGATGTAGGGACAATTCATGAATTGTTCCTAAGAATGGGTTTCAGGTTACGCTTATGTAATTTTCGGACAGGTCTATTGCATATCAAACTACAAAACTTAAATTTATATAGGACTCCTATTTGATTTTTGAACAGAACTCAGTACATGGTTCGGCTTCGCTCACCATAAATACTGACAGCCTTCTTTCCTGTTCCCTGCCTCCACGAAAAATTCATGAATCAAATCGGATCACTATATTTGCAGGAGCATCAAATGTCCAACATCAAAAATACCCAAACAAATCAAATAGCTCATAAAAGTAAAGGCGCAATCGTCAAAAGTTAGCGATCGCCCCACACTACCCCAACAAATTCTTAAAGGAAAACATGAACCTCAAACGATTATTATTAACCGCAGCGATAACCACCGCTTGTATTGTCAGCACCAACTTACAAGCCAAAGCCGATACCTACCGTGCTGGGAAATTCACAGTTACCATAGATTCTGATGTTTATGTTGGTTGTGACCAAAAAAACCGATGTATCCGATTAGAAGACGGTACAGGATGGCGTGATCAAGGTTATCGGGGTATCACTTGGAGTAACGGGGATTATTATTACTCGGTTTCCTGGAAGGAAGACTCTAACGAGGGGATGTACCTAACCATTGTTCACAACAATAAACGGATACTGCGTGAAAAAATGGTAGCAATTGAAAAAAACCTACTTAAAGTTGATTTGAAATAGGCTATCTAGTACAGCACGGCGTAAATAAACCAACCATTCTCAATCGCTAAAAAGCTTACGACCTATTATTTTTGACTTTTGACTTTTGACTTTTGACTTCCGCGAAGCGGTACTAGTGTGATGTCATCAATATTAAAACCGGACAGTTGGCACTGCGATTTAAACCCAACAGTAAATCCAGAGCAGGTTTAGATAAGAACCCGTAAGGGTGCAAACCTGGTTGAGCAAGTTTTGACGATGAATGTAGAATCTCCGTGGCTTTAGCCCGGAGAGTGTCAATGATTTAAAATCTCAAACCCACACCACCCTGTAAAGATAAAGCCGTACCTCCACTATTGCGGTAAGCATCAAAAGCAATAATAGCATTACCAAAAATCACAGTCTTACTATTAGGGACAACATAATCAATACCTGGTTGCAAAGCAAAACTAATTTTATTACCTACAGGGGAAGCAGTATCACCACTAGTTAAAACCATTCCCGCACCTAAATAAACATCAGTTTGCCAATTGAGGGGAACATCATAAGAAACTGTAGGTACAATTGCTGTACCTTGACCAATTAAAGCTTGAGCGCGGAAAGATACGGGTGTTTCTAATAATTTGTAGCGCAAAGCCAAAACTCCACCCAGTTGGGTATCGTCGTCAGTTAACCCAATTGTAGGACCAATACCCACATAACTACCATAAGCTACTTGAGCTTGTGCAGGTTGATGATTGATTAGCAAACTCAGAACCGCACCGGTACCTAAAACTGCAACTAAAGATTTAAAAGACTTCATATTATCTCAATAACTATGTTATCAATATTACTGCTAACTAATTATGGGTAATGGGTAATTGGTAATTGGTAATTGGTAATTGGTAATTGGTAATTAGGGGTTGCTGAGAAAGTCTTTCCGTGAGGGCATAGGAGTCAGGAGTCAGGAGTCAGGAGTCAGGAGTCAGGAGGAGATTGGAAAATTTCTTTGCCATCTCTTGAAATCCCAAAAAATGCAC
>NZ_BJCE01000129.1:0-15885 GCF_005402885.1 Sphaerospermopsis reniformis | reverse complement strand
ATTAGAGTATCAGCATCAGGATTTAATTTGGCAAAAGGAAACATCAACTGGGCTAATTTAGGTTCTAGGGCATTTACTACTCCCAGAATGAGGTAAGAGGAAGGACGCTTCCCGCCATCGGGGGTATAAACCGATTCCACTGCCATTTGCAAGGTAATCCAGTCACGGTTGACTTGAAAGAACTGTAACCACTTTTGTTTGATTGAATCCGTAAAACTATCAAAGAAGGCCATAATCTCCCCCATCCTGAAGAGGTAAATTGTTTTATACAATCATCAAGTCTAATTCCTCTTCCGGATTTGTTACCTGTGGTTTACTCGGATTTAAATAAAAATCTGACAAAAGTGAAAAAAGTTCACGATCAGGGGCATCGTTCGGAACGACACCTTCAGGACGCGCTAATATCTGATCAGCTATACTTAAATAATAGTCGCAAACGTATCTCAGGGAAGGATCTGACTCAGCCATCTCAAACAGCGTTTTTCCTTTAACGCGGGAAACACGGATATCTTCTATTAAAGGCAATACTTCTAAAACTGGCATTGGTACGGCTTCTACGTATTTTTCAATTAAGTCACGTTTAGCAGTACGATTACCGATTAACCCCGCTAGTCTCAGGGGGTGAGTTCTGGCTTTTTCACGGACGGAAGCAGCGATGCGGTTAGCAGCAAATAAGGCATCAAAACCGTTGTCTGTAACGATCATACAGTAGTCGGCATAGTTCAAAGGTGCTGCAAAACCACCACAAACCACATCACCGAGAACGTCAAATAAAATTACGTCATATTCATCAAAAGCGTTAAGTTCTTTTAAGAGTTTGACTGTTTCACCTACCACATAACCACCACACCCCGCACCGGCTGGGGGTCCTCCAGCTTCGACACAATCAACTCCACCATAACCTTTATAGATCACATCCTCTGGCCAAACATCTTCGTAGTGATAGTCTTTCTCTTGTAGGGTGTCGATGATAGTAGGAATCAAAAACCCGGTCAGGGTAAAGGTACTGTCGTGTTTAGGGTCACAACCAATTTGCAGCACTTTTTTACCCCGTTTAGCTAGGGCTACGGATATATTACAGCTGGTTGTAGATTTACCGATACCGCCTTTTCCATACACTGCTAATTTCATTTTTCTTTACCTCTAATAGTTTCTTTTCTTAGCTTGTACCTTTACCCAGCACTCAACCAGTTATGGAGATGTGTGAGGTCTGTGAGTGCCATTATTGTGCAAATTCCTAGAAAAGCAAAGGGTCTAAAAATCATCAAATCAAAGATAATTGATTTATTACAAAGATATTTTGATAATTAAGGCTAAAATAAACTCTAAAATCTCTAAAAAATCTTAAAAAATTGATTTATTGATATTTTTAAATTTTTTATATAAAAATAGTTACAAAAGACAAATTAGCTAAAATAGTATTTTATTAATGGTTTCCATAGAATTATTCAATCATTGCCCAAGTTTATTAAGCAGCAAATAAGATGTTATTGCTGATGAGCATAACTATCGTCAGTGCATACCAGGAGAATAGACTTGAGATTTGAGAGAGGATATAAATTTAGGGTTTTTGGGACTGGAGGAACACAAAAGTAATCTGCATCTATCTTTGATCTCTGAGTATCTGCGATCATTGTTGTTAATTAATATTAAATATTCAAATATCTGAGAAAAGTTAATCAAATCATGAAATAGTTAAATTTTATGTATGATCATGTAATGTTATTAATTTTTTCCAGATCATTAATTTCCTGTAAAGATTGCCAGCCGGCGTGCCATTGAGAGTTATCCTGTAATAATTTGGCATTGATCCAAAAACGCACATTAGGGTCACAAGCAGCTACCATTTCCGCATAGACCCACTTACCCTGATTTTTACGGTTAACAACTTGAAAATGTCGCCAACCATCAACTTTTTGCTGTGCTGTCCACTTAGAACCCAGTAAATGAGGAAACTTTTGTTTTTTGGGCATTGGTGATTGGTGATTGGTGATTGGTGATTGGTGATTGGTGATTGGTGATTGGTGATTGGTAAAAATTAATATAATTTCTCGAACACCCAAACATCATGTTTATAGACTCTTTTCTCTGCGACTCTGCGCATCTGCGTGCAACAAAAAGCATTAAGCAAAATTAGACAAAAAAGAAAAACTTTCACCAAGGTTTTACTTATTTTTTAACTTATACTTATAATTTACCCTTGGATTGTACATATATCATACCACAAAAATCTTGTGTGTCAATATCAATCCTGAAACGACGGAAACTCGTTGATAATTGATAGTGATTCTCAAGATTATTGAGAATAAATGGGGCTAATTCTCAATAAACCACATCGCACACTTTTTTTCTAGATCAGAGATTTAAAAAACTTATATATTGTTGAGGTGACAGTTGACAGGTGACAGGTGACAGGTGACAGGTGACAGTAAATAATTAATTATCAATTACTCATGATCGGCTTAAACTAAATAACTGATAACTTGGGATAATACTACATAATGAGGATGGGAAGACCGATCCAGAAAAAGGCTAGGGTATTTTTACAATGACGATATGAAAGTCAAATATCAAAAAAACTATGCAACCGACTAATCCGAACCAATTTACAGAAAAAGCCTGGGAAGCGATCGCGCAAACTCCCGAAATAGCTAAACAGTACCAACAACAGCAACTAGAAAGCGAACATTTAATGAAAGCACTGCTGGAGCAGGATGGACTTGCTAACGCTATTGTCACGAAAGCCGGTGCAAACATCCCAAAAATCAGAGATTACACAGAACAATTTATTTCCCGTCAACCCAAAGTATCAGGAAGTAGCACATCTGTATATTTGGGTAAAAGTTTAGATACATTATTAGACAGATCTGAAAAATATCGCCAAGAATTTAAAGATGAATATATTTCCGTTGAACATATATTATTAGGATATGCTAAAGATGACAGATTTGGTAAAAGTCTACTGCAAGAAATTGGTTTAGACGAAGGCAAATTAAAGAATACTATTAAACAAATTCGTGGGAGTCAGAAAGTGACAGATCAAAGTCCAGAAGGAAAATATCAATCTTTAGAAAAATACGGACGTGACTTAACAGAAGCAGCACGTCAAGGAAAATTAGATCCGGTAATTGGTCGGGATGATGAAATTAGAAGAACCATTCAAATTCTGTCCCGCAGAACCAAAAACAACCCTGTATTAATTGGTGAACCTGGAGTTGGAAAAACCGCCATTGCGGAAGGTTTAGCACAGCGAATAGTTGCGGGTGACGTTCCCCAATCTTTGAAAGATAGAAAATTAATTGCTTTAGATATGGGAGCGTTAATTGCTGGTGCAAAATTTAGAGGAGAATTTGAAGAAAGACTCAAAGCCGTATTAAAAGAAGTTACCGAATCTGGTGGAAATATTGTATTATTTATAGATGAAATTCATACCGTTGTCGGTGCAGGTGCAACCCAAGGGGCGATGGATGCAGGTAACTTATTAAAACCCATGTTAGCACGGGGTGAACTGCGTTGTATTGGGGCGACAACTTTAGATGAATATCGTAAATATATAGAAAAAGATGCTGCTTTAGAAAGACGTTTCCAACAAGTTTATGTAGACCAACCAGATGTACAAGATACGATTTCTATTTTGCGGGGTTTAAAGGAACGGTATGAAGTGCATCACGGGGTAAAAATTTCCGATAGTTCTTTAGTTGCTGCTGCGACTTTATCGAGTAGATATATTAGCGATCGCTTCCTGCCAGATAAAGCTATTGACTTGGTAGATGAAGCTGCTGCTAGACTGAAAATGGAAATTACATCCAAACCAGAAGAGCTAGACGAAATTGATCGGAAAATTCTCCAATTAGAAATGGAGAAACTGTCCTTACAAAAAGAAAGTGATTTAGCTTCCCGCGAACGTTTGGAAAGACTAGAAAAAGAACTTGCCGACTTTAAAGAAGAACAACGCGCACTCAGCGCCCAATGGCAATCTGAAAAAGATATTATCACCAAAATTCAATCTATCAAAGAAGAAATTGATCGAGTTAACTTAGAAATTCAACAAGCAGAAAGAAACTATGATCTTAACCGCGCTGCTGAGTTGAAATATGGTAAACTCACAGAATTACATCGACAATTAGAAACCGTAGAAAGGGAACTTGCTAACGCCCAAGGAACAGGAAAATCTCTATTACGGGAAGAAGTCACCGAAGCGGACATTGCTGAAATCATTTCTAAATGGACAGGCATTCCTATTAGTAAATTAGTGGAATCAGAAAAAGAAAAATTACTGCATTTAGAAGATGAACTACATCAGCGAGTAGTGGGACAAAGTGAAGCTGTGACTGCGGTAGCTGATGCCATTCAACGTTCTCGCGCTGGACTTGCTGATCCTAACCGCCCCATTGCTAGTTTTATTTTCCTTGGACCTACGGGAGTTGGTAAAACAGAATTAGCTAAAGCTTTAGCTGCTTATATGTTTGACACAGAAGAAGCTTTAGTCAGAATTGATATGTCAGAATACATGGAGAAACACGCAGTTTCTCGGTTAATTGGTGCGCCTCCAGGTTATGTTGGTTATGAAGAAGGTGGACAATTAACAGAAGCTATTCGTCGTCGTCCTTACGCAGTAATTTTATTCGACGAAATTGAAAAAGCGCACCCGGATGTATTTAACATTTTCCTGCAAATTTTAGATGATGGTCGTGTCACTGACTCCCAAGGAAGAACGGTAGACTTCAAGAATACCATTATCATCATGACTAGTAACATCGGTTCTCAATATATTCTGGATGTTGCTGGGGATGATTCAAGGTATGATGAAATGCGTCATCGAGTGATGGAAACAATGCGGAATAGTTTCCGTCCTGAGTTCTTGAACCGCATTGATGAAATTATCATCTTCCACGGTTTACAAAAATCAGAACTGCGAGAAATTGTGCAACTACAAGTAGATAGACTCAGACAAAGATTAACTCATAAAAAAATGTCCCTGCGACTTGCTGCATCTGCACTAGACTTTTTAGCAGAAGTTGGTTATGATCCTGTATTTGGTGCGAGACCATTAAAACGTGCCATTCAAAGAGAGTTAGAAACCCAAATTGCTAAAGCTATTTTGCGGGGTGAATTTAATGACGGTGATACAATTTTTGTTGATGTGCAAAATGAACGTCTAGCTTTTAGTCGTTTACCAGTGGAAGTGTTTAGTAATTAAGTCAGGAGTAAAACCCTTTTTTAATCAGAGTTTTATGATTAATTGATGTCCTAACTACTCTGTGTACGGCTATAATTTAACTGTGGAGAAAAATTGAAAAACCTAGTTTTTAAAAACTTTTAAAGGCTAGGAATAATATCCCCGACTTTTTAAAAAGTTGGGGTTTTGAGTTATAAATCATCAAAATAAACCATAAACTAGGAGTGTGATCTGTGTCTTTAGAACAAGTTGAAAGTTTTTATGAAATGTTAAGTTCAGATCCCGGTGTTTATGATCTGTATTATAAAAATTGCCGTCAACCCGGAGTTTTTGATAATTCTCACTGGGATACAAAAAAAATAGTTAATTTCGCTGCTACTTTTGGCTATATTTTTACCGAAGAAGAATTACAGGACTTTTGGTTTGCAACTGAACCTGTAACAGTAAGTCGTAAATAGGTGATTGGTGATTGGGAAAATACAAATAATTTCCTCTGCTCCCCAGTTTCTGCCCCAGTCCCTAGTCACCAGTCCCCAACAACCAGAATTCCAAAATAGCTTTTGCCTGTAGACATTACTGTTATTGACTTAAAATCAGCACTTGTCGCATTTTACGCATATTTTCTGGTAATTCCAAGTTCATTGCTTGTTGAATAAAAATTGAGGGGATGGGAATATTCGGTGTTGCTTGCACTGTATAGGCTAACAAAGTTCCATTTCCCATGTCTTTAAGTTCTAAGTTGGCATGGAAATCTTCAAATGTCCCTTTTTCCATGCGAAATTGTATTTGCTGTCCTAAGACTTCAACAACGCTGAGATAAATTTCTACTTGGGCAGTGAAAAATAAAAATGCTTTCTGTGCTGTTTGATATAGGCGCTTGACATCACCCTTGGTTATGATCTCGCTTTTGGTGATGTCAGGGAAATATTGCACCCAACGGGGATAATCTGTAATCTGCTGCCAAACGTTGGACCGAACTAAGGGTAAGTACATCCAAGCTGTGACAGCACCACCCCAGAGAGTATGCGATCGCGTTTGTAGCAAAATTTCACCTTGGATCAGTGACTTTTGTTTGTCTGGACTCCACAACATATCTAACCCTTTAGAACCTTGAATAGTTGATGAGATATCAGATACAGACATAGTGTTTTTCTCTACCCCTCAAACAATATTTATTAACCAAAAACTGAATCAAACATTTAAATCTTCTAAAAAACCAGAGTTTGAAAGTTTCAACCAAGAAATTTCAGGATTTAAACCTACTCATTTTTAATTACAGTTCATTTTATTGATTTTCTGGATATAATTTGATGGAAGTTGATTCTATCTACAAACTCTTGCACCCTGTATTTAAATCTACCTGTTTGGCAGAAATGACTTACAGTATCATTTTTTCTCTCTTTCCCATTCTCTATTTCCTACCCAAAGAGATATGAACCTGCAACAAGCAAACGTGATATAATTTTAATAGAAAATGTAACTTTTGCTGAAATTGCCAGAAAAATCCAGTGAATCAATCTTCATTAAATCGCAAATTAACTCAAATCTTGGGTATCCTTCTTGGTATGGGAATAGCCTTATGGATACTCAGAGGCTTGGGTATTCTCACTTTTATTCCTGGTGGTGTGATTTGGCTATTGTTGTTTGGGGCGTTGGGGTTAGGCATTTTCAGTTATTTTCAACGCAGATTATGGCGTTTTTAAGATCCGTCCTCAGCAATAAGCAAGTAAATATAGATTGATAAGCTGTTACACAGCTAAATTGTATAATCCTAATATTCTGAACTCTTGTTTAACAGGCAAGATGCCTGTTCCACTTATACAAATTAAATGCACAACAGCTTATCAAAATATAAATATAGTGATAAATATAGTGATCCGATTTGATTCATGAATTTTTCGTAGATGTGGGGAACAGGGAACAGGGAACAGGAAAGAAGGCAGTATGTACGGAGTTCTGTTCAAAAATCAAATAGGAGTCCTATATATGGAATACTATGGAATAGTGGAAAGCTGAAATAATTAGTTATTAGGGCGCACAACCATGAAAAAATATATATGTACGGTCTGCGGCTATATCTATGATCCAGAGGTAGGTGATCCTGATGGTGGTATAGAACCAGGAACAGTTTTTGAAGATATCCCAGAAGACTGGGTTTGTCCTGTTTGCGGTGCTGCAAAAGAGGATTTTACACTTTTTGAAGAGTAAAGTAAGATTATTGAAAGATTTTTAAAGTTGTCACCCTTGCAAATTGTAGTTATTGGTGGTGGGGCGGCGGGTTTTTTTGGTGCGATCGCCTGTGCTGAAGCTAACCCCCAAGCCCAAGTTACTTTAATTGAAGCCAGTCGTAAACCACTGGCAAAAGTTCTCATTTCTGGTGGGGGACGCTGTAACGTTACTCATGCTTGTTTTACTCCTGAAGAGTTGGTGCAAAATTACCCCAGAGGTGGTAAAGCTTTGCGGGGTGCTTTTACTCGTTTCCAACCTCTTGACACCGTAGCTTGGTTTGCGGCTCATGGTGTAAATTTGAAAACTGAAGCTGATGGGCGGATGTTTCCCATTACAGATCGTTCGGAAACTATTGTAGAATGTTTGATTAAAGCTGCTTTTAATGCTGGGCTAGAACTGAGTATTGGTACTCCTGTAATTTCTGTGAACCGAAAAAACGAGGGTTTTGAAGTTATTTTCAAGTCGGGAGAAACGAAATATTGCGATCGCATAATTTTAGCTACTGGTAGCAGTTTAATAGGTTATAAAATCGCTAGAGAGTTAGGTCATCACATCGAAACCCCTGTTCCCTCTTTATTTACTTTTAACATTGCTGATCCAAAATTACGAACATTGGCAGGAATTAGCGTTAATCCTGTTAATCTGCGTTTATCAATTGCAGATAAAAAACCTTTACAACAAACAGGACCTTTGTTAATCACTCATTGGGGTATCAGTGGACCTGCAGTACTGAAACTTTCCGCTTGGGGTGCAAGAATACTGCATGAAAATCGCTATCAATGCAAATTATACATTAATTGGTTGCCCAACTTGCCACAAGAGGAAGTGAGACAAAGGCTTTTAGCGGTAAAACAGGAATGGGGCAAAAAAGCGATCGCCCTCCATCGTGGTGTTGACTTACCCCATCGACTGTGGCAATATCTAATTAGCCGTATAAGTATTACTACTGAAGACCGTTGGGCAGAAATATCTAACAAAACCTTAAATCAGTTAGTTCAAGAAATATCTCAGGGAGAATACTTAATTAATGGTAAAGGAGTTTTCAAAGAAGAATTTGTCACCTGTGGGGGTGTCAACATCAAGGAGGTTAACTTTAAAACAATGGAAAGTAAGCTAGTTCCGGGTTTATACTTTGCTGGGGAAATATTGGATATTGATGGTATAACTGGTGGTTTTAACTTCCAAAGTGCTTGGACAACCGCATATTTAGCTGGAAAGTCAATGACTCAAACGAGTAATTCCTAACTGTCACCAAAAAAGATCAGATTAAGGCATGATCATTGTCAGAAACCTCAGATGCTCAAAATTAAATCATGTTATTCAGCGAAATTGTTAGTAAATTAAGTGACAATATTCAAGCTCACAGTCTCACCCTGAACCCAGAACTCAACCCAGAAATTACCGGAGTTGCAGCTATAGATGAAGCTACAAGCGGTACTATCACCTATGTGGAAGGGGGAAAATTTGCATCTTTAGTTAATTCTACTGTTGCCAGTGCTTTAATTTTACCTCTGGATGAAAAATTACACACTCAAGCTACAGAAAGGGGTATTGCTTGGTTAGCAACTCCCGAACCCCGGTTATTATTTGCTCAAGCGATCGCTCTTTTTTACCAACCCTATCAACCTACCCCAGAAATTCATCCCAGTGCCGTTATTGACCCCACCGCCAAAATCGGTAATAATGTTTATATTGGCGCTCATGTTGTCATTTCTCCAGGTGCAGAAATTGGTAATGGTGTAATTATTCACCCCAACGTCGTGATTTATCCTGATGTAAAAATTGGCGATCGCACCACCTTACACGCTAACTGTACCATCCATGAACGTACCCAAATCGGTGCAGACTGCGTAATTCATAGCGGTGCTGTCATCGGTGCAGAAGGTTTTGGTTTTGTTCCCACTCGCACAGGTTGGTTAAAAATGGAACAATCTGGTTATACAGTTTTAGAAGATGGGGTAGAAATAGGTTGTAACAGTGCAGTTGATCGTCCCGCAGTTGGTGAAACCCGCATTGGTAAAAATACTAAAATTGACAACTTAGTACAAATTGCTCACGGTTGCCAAATTGGATCAGGTTGTGCTATTGCTGGACAAGCGGGGATGGCCGGAGGTGTAAAAGTAGGAAACAGAGTCATTTTAGCAGGACAAAGCGGAATAGCAAACCAAGTAACAATTGGAGATGGGGCGATCGCCTCTGCTCAAACAGGTATTCATAACAATGTTGCACCAGGAGAAATCGTCTCTGGTACTCCTGCAGTACCACACAAATTATACCTGAAAGTATCTGCTATTTATAGCCGTCTTCCAGAGATATATCAAACTTTCAAACAATTGCAACGTCAACTAGGGAAAAAGTCAGATTAATTTTTTTGTGGAACAGGCATCTTGCCTGTTTTGAATTGATAATATTTTACTACTTTGGATAATTCTAGCTATTAAGCCAATCTTCACCCCCTGGTAATTGAGCAAAATAATCATCTATAACATCAGGTAATTCTCTATTTGTATAGTTATATGTCATTCCTAATAACTCAGTTGCATTTAATATTAATTGGGATTTATTTAACATTTGGGAAATTTGTTTTCGTTTTAAAGTACCATGCAAAACCTCTAAACTAGCATCTGCTATTGCTGGTGTAAGTTCATCTTCTAAATAAGTTTGCCATTCATCTTCATTGATATAATGAGATTTTTGATTATCTTTCAAATTCACCTCTTGAATTTCCAAGATAGCATTACGAATAGAAGCAGCCCAAGAATTGGTTAATTTCTGTTCTATTTGATTCTTAATTAAATGTATGAGCAGAATCTTTAAAAAGGATTTAATCTGCCGCAAAATAGCCTTTTTACTCATTCCCTCTAATTCATCAACAATTGCCAGAGCATCTGTGTAACGTCCTGCTAAAATGCTATTTCTGAGGTCAATTAATTCCTGTGTCATCTGTATTCACCTCAAACTATAAGTAAGAGAATATTGATTCAGACAATCCTTAATTGTATTTTATAGTTAAATTTGTTCATTTGTCTAACTTGAATCAGCCGGTTTTGATATATTCTGGAGATACAACCATCAAAAGTGCGGAGAATCAGAATTGTGAAGTTACATAAACCAATATTAGTGGGAGGACTGGGTTTGTCCGTTTCCCTGTGGATGTTAGACACCTGGCATGATTCAATAGTACAGGTAGGAGAGTTTGGTCTGTTGAGTGCTTTAGTCGTTGGTGGGGGTTTGTGGTTGTTGCAGAAAAATCGCCCCCAGATTGGTGAACAGCTAGATAATATGGTTATAGATAGGTCATCTGTAGAAAATGCAGTCAATAAAACCCAAGCTATCATCAACCAACTCGCACAAGAAGCAGTCAACCATGCCAGCTTAACAACTTTACGTGAACAACTGGAACAATTACTTTTAGAGTTGGATAGACGAGAAATTCAAATTGCTGTTACAGGTGGTAAGTCTGTAGGTAAAAGTACAATTATTCAAACTCTCAAAAATGTAGAAACTTTATCTACAAACTCTCTACATTTTGTAGAAACAGCACCTTTATTTACAGGAATGAATGAAAATTCTGATGCGGTTACATTATCAGAACTGCAAAAATCTGATTTTGTTTTATTTCTTACCAATGGAGATTTAACAGATTCAGAATTTCAAGTTTGGCAACAATTAAAAGCTGTAAAACAATCAGTATTGCTGGTTTTTAATAAACAAGATCAGTATATAGTAGATGAACGCGCTACAATTTTGCAATCCTTGAAACAAAGAGTTTCTGGTAATGTAGTTGCAACTTCCGCTTCACCTTTACCTGTAAAAGTGAGAAAACATGAAGCTGATGGTTCTGTACAAGAATGGATGGAAAAACCAACACCAAACATTCAAGAATTAACAGAAAAATTAGTTGAAGTTTTAACACAACAAAAACAGCAGCTAGTTTGTACAACAACAATGCGGAAAGTGCTGTTACTCAAAGCGGAAGCGAAAAATTGTTTAAATAGCATCAGACGCGATCGCTCAACACCCATCATAGAACAAAATCAGTGGATAGCTGCTGCTGCTGCTTTTGCCAACCCAATTCCCGCTTTGGATATATTAGCAACTGCGGCTATTAATGCACAAATGGTAATGGATTTAGGTAATATTTATCAACAAAAAATTTCCTTAGAACAGGCGCAACAAGTAGCGGTCACTATGGGAAGCTTAATGTTGAAATTAGGATTAGTAGAATTATCTACTAGAGCAGTAACAGGTATTCTCAAAACTAATGCTGTCACCTTCGTTGCAGGGGGAGTAGTTGAAGGTGTGAGTGCTGCTTATTTAACCAAAGTTGCTGGTTTAAGTTTGGTTGAATATTTTGAACAGCAAGAAATAGCATTAGAAACAGGAACTGGTTTAAACCTGGAAAAATTACGCCAAGTTTTGCAAAATGTATTCCAGCAAAATCAAAAAATTGCTGTTTTGGAAGCATTTGTTAAACAAGGTGTGAAACGGTTATTACCAGAAACAAAACCAGTTGAAGTATTGGGATAATTTTGTACACAGAAATTACAAACCCGCTTGCAGTGGAGTTATTCCCAAATAAAAAGCGGGTTTTATTGTCAGAATTTAGCAGTCAGAAGTCAGAAGTCAAAATATTTTTTAATCACTCAAATTTCATGCGATTTTGAACAGATTTATTTTGTGGTAGGGTTTATGATAATGTCTGTGATTTTCTCAGATGTTGAAACTATTGGTAAATTTATGACACCTCAAGAATTTTTGGATAATTTAGCTACAGCAAAAACAGACTCAGAAAAACTTGTTGTTTTTGCAAGATACCTAGACACAACAGCATTAGATCATGCAACCACCCCCAGATGGAAAAGTTTAGCTTACAGTATGGAAATTCAATTTGCACTCAATAACCTTGCTTTTCATTTAGAAGCATTAGCTGAAAAAGCAAATTAATGATTGAAAATAATACTTAATAGGTATGATTTTTTTGTACCTATCAAGTAATTATATTTTTTGGTTAAACTCTCCTAAATACCTGATTTATCAATTCACAAATTACTTAAATTAGTTAAAGCTGACGATAAACGGCAAATAAATAATCATTATATTTGTGTTCAACCTCAAGATTAGTAAACGCCCAAGCGATTGGATAAGGTTTTTGATATTCTCCTAAAATATTGATCCTGTGACAAACACCAGGAATTTTGGTTAAGTATTTGTTGTTTAAAGGTGAATCACAAACAAATAAACCTCTAGCTGTGTATGTTGTACCTATGATATTTAAGCTATGATTAATTATGATTGCTACATAGTATTTATCATCAGCAGAATGCAGCACTTGAACTAAGTCATTATGAGTAATACCAAGTAAACGAGTAGGTAATTTAAAATCTGCGCTGGTGTCTAAGGGGAGGTTTTGAGTCTTTACCCAAGTGATAATTTCTTGATGTTTTTTCAATGCTGCACGTTTTTGGAAAAAATATTTGATCTGGGTAAATAAATTAGCGATCGGGTATATCAGTTGTAGTGCGATTAATATCAAGGTCATGAATATTCTTTGGAGTTTAAACATTTTTTACACCTGTTTGTTATAATTGAGATTATAAAACATTTTAATTAATCTATAGTTGTAACATACTATGCAGCCTAAACATCCTTGGTTACAAAAATGTATACAAAAGCTGGAAGAACTACCTCAGATAGAGACAACAACAACTATAGAACCTTTTTTAGAAAACACTCTAGCGGATGGGTTGTTAACAATATATACGCCTCATAACCAAGTTAAATATTTAGTTGAAATTAAAGCATCCATCACTTTAGATACAGTTGATGCAAATATTAATTATATCAATCATCTGAAGCAAAAACTGAGCAGTGATAAGAGAACATTGCTAATTACAGACACACTTTCTGATGCTGTTGTAGAGTCATTACTAGAAAACAATATAGAATTTATTGACACGATAGGTAATATTTACCTTAATAATTCGTCCTTATATATTTTAGTTAGAAGTAGTTCACAACAGAGCAAAAAATTACTATCTGCTCCTAAAATTACTACCAGCGCCCTAAAAGTTGCTTATGCTTTACTTCAAGATCCAAGTATTTTACAATATCATAATTTAGAACAAATAGTAAACGTTGCAGTTGTTGATTCTACGACTGTTAAACTCAGTCTTTTAGAACTGATAGCGAATGCTGCGGGAGTTGATACTAAAACAGTAAAACGCAGTCTCGAAACTTTGTATCAACTGAATTATTTACAGCGTCAACGCAGTGGAACATATCGGATTGAAAATTACACAAAGCTATTAGAAAGATGGGAAATGGGGTATATAGAAAATTTACGTCCAGAACTTTTGATAGGAACATTTACCCCTAGAGAAAATATAAATGTAGATTTTCATAGCATATCACAACGAATATTAGCAATAGCAGAAGATGAAAAAATTATAATTGGAGGAGAATTAGGTGCTGCAATACTCACAGGGTATTTAAAACCTATCAGCATGACTATTCATATTCCTGAAGAATACAATTATCGTGTGATCACAACCATGTTGCGTCTCAAACCAGATCCCAAGGGGAATATTATCATTTTGAAGCAATTTGGTAATAAAAATCAACCTAAATATAACTCATCTGAACCTGTAGTAGATCCGTTACTTATTCATGCAGAATTGTCTTTAAATCCAGATACAAGACTCAAAGAAACAGCTAAACGTTTGTATGAAAAATATATTATTGTCAGACAAGAAATTGCAGAAATGGTATAAAGATGAAAAACTTATATACTCAAATTGACTCAGAAACTAAAAAATTCCTCACTGATTTTAAATCTATCATTGATTCTTTAGAAGTTCCTATGTTATTGATAGGCGCTCAAGCAAGAATATTAATATTTGATAGTCAATATAAAGTTCAAGGTCGTGCAACTAAAGATTGGGATGTGGCAGTAAAATTAGATAATTGGGATAAATATAAGCTGTTAATAACCAAAATGACAACTGGAAATAATCCTCTATTTAAGATAACCAGCGTCACTCATAAGTTTATTCATATTGAAACTGGACTAGAAGTTGATGTTATTCCTTTTGGTAATATCAGTAAACCAAAGCAGGAAATTAACTGGCCTGATGGTAATCAAATGAGTATTTTAGGTTTAGAAGAAGCTTTTGCAAATACAGAGATTATAGTAATTGACAACGTAGAAATTCGGGTAGCTGATATTGACGCTTTTATCGCTTTGAAACTACTTGCTTGGAATGAGAGAAAGGAAAAGAAAGATTTGAAAGATATTATTACAGTCCTGCTAAAGTCTCCCAATGAAGAAGATGAACAGCGAGTTTATGATGAATTTATTGATGAAATTATAGAAGGAAGATTTGAAGTAGATGAAGCGGCTATTATTTTTATAGGTAGAAATATTCAAAGTAAATTTAAAATTGAAACTTTTAATAAAGTCAAGGAAATTGTTAGTACAATACTAGAATTTCAAGATAAATATATTTCCGAATGTGTACCTAAAACTCCAGATGTTCAAGAATGGGATGAAAATTTTGATAAAATAGTGAAACGTTTTGAAGCATTGCAATATGGGTTCACTAATTTTTCTGAATGATTGATTATAGGAGGTTACACTTTTTTAAGTTATTAATTGATTTATAAGAAAATCTCACGCAAAGGCGCAAAGACGCAAAGAGTTAAATTTTGCATTTTGCAACTAACCCGCCTACAATTGAAATCGTAGGCTAATAGCCAAAGTCCACTAAAGTGGACTGAAAATCAATCTTTAGTCTACTTTAGTAGACTTGAGCTATGAGACTCTTAATTCATTTCTTGGCAGATTATTATATTATATACATCAAATTTGATTTACAATGTAGTTCAATATGACAACATTAGTAAAATTTTCCATCCTTGTTTATTATGAAAATTAAACCTACCATATTTTCCTTCTTCTCCGGTTCAGGTTTCCTCGATTTAGGATTTGACAATACAGGTTATAAAATCGCATACATTAACGAAATATTCCCCCCTTTCATGTCTGCTTATCGCTATTCACGGGAAATTCTTAAACTCCCATCTCCTGAATATGGATATCATGAGGGTGAGGAAGCAGATGTCAGTAAATTAACTCAAGGAAATGCGGCACAAAAATTAAATGAATTAGTCAAAGATTCCCGAAAATCAAATAATATAATTGGCTTTATTGGTGGTCCACCTTGTCCTGATTTTTCTATTGGTGGTAAAAACAAAGGACATTTGGGGGATAATGGTAAATTATCGGAATCTTATATTGAGTTGATTTGTCAAAATTTACCTGATTTCTTTTTGTTTGAAAATGTTAAGGGTTTATGGAGAACTAAAAAACATCGTTTATTTTATGAATCTTTGAAAATTAAATTACAGCAATCTGGTTATATTTTAACAGAACGTTTAATTAATGCTATTGAATATGGTGTACCTCAAGATAGAGA
>NZ_BJCE01000128.1:0-15988 GCF_005402885.1 Sphaerospermopsis reniformis | reverse complement strand
GGTGTAATTTCTGTGTTGTCTTTTGTGGTGACATCGGCAATTTCCGATGTTTGGTTTTCTGACTTAATTTGATTATTTTCTAACTTCGCATTTAACTGAATCTCTGATAATATAGGTGATGAAGTAATAGGTGTAATTTCTGTGTTGTCTTTTGTGGTGACATCGGCAATTTCCGATGTTTGGTTTTCTGACTTAATTTGATTATTTTCTAACTTCGCATTTAACTGAATCTCTGATAATATAGGTGATGAAGTAACAGGTGTAATTTCTAGTATTTTAGGTGTGGTTGTCTCCTCATTTTGTGGTAATGAATTAGGTTGAATCTTAATAATAGGAGATATTTCTTCTGAAGTATTAACAGTTTTTTTAGTATTCTCTAAAGTCGTAACTTTGGTTACAGATTCATCCTGAATTTCAGGAGAAAAAGCATCAGAAACGATAACCGATTCTTGAGTATTCCCGAAATCAATAAATAAACTTTCTTTATTTTCAGACTTGGGTGATATATTTTCTGCAATTACATTTGAACTCACATCAGAAACTAAAGATTCTGCTTCTCCCAAATCACTATTTTTATTAAGATTATTTCTATCAGTTTCTCTTTTTAAATTTGGTGCTAATGAATTTGATAAATTATCATTATTATCATCTAAATTATCATCTAATATATTATCATCGAATTTCCTAGATGTAGACAATAAATTTTCTTTGGTTAGATGATCACTTATTGCAGGGTAAATATCATTAGCAATATCATTAATATTTCTAGTATCTCTGTCACTTTCTCTGATAATATTTAGCTGGGGGCTATTTTCATCTTCTACTTCTCTTTGGATTGAATTTTCATTGACATTAATATCTAAAGTATCAACGTCTTCCGGTGTTTCACTAACTATTATCGGTTGATGATTGGTAAAGTTATTACCGTTATTAAATATATTCATTTCTTCTTCAATATTAGATGTTTGATTTTCCAAAATAGAAAATTCTGAGGAATCACTGTTAATACTATTAATGGTATTATTAATACCATCAGTTTCTCGATCTTGTTCTCTAGCTTGTATAGATATTTCCCCAATTTCTATAATATCAGATTCATTGAAACCAGTTATTAAATTAGATGGTAAATCTGTAATGACTTGTGGTTCATCATCGGTAATTTGTTCTGATAATGTAGAGTTATTGTCCAAATTGTTAGAGTTGATATTGGATACATTACCATCTATGATATTATTGTCCAAATTTACTAAATTTTCTGAATTTATTAAATTTTCTGAAGTTGTTGGTTGCTGTATAAATGGAGAACTATCAGTGAAGTTATCAGTTAACTTAAACAAGTTCAATATTTCAGATTGAGGATTATCTGTAATCAATGAATTTAAATTCTCTTCAGCAGTAGGAGGATGATTTGCACTTTCATCTATCACCTGTGTAACTTTCACCTGTTTAACTTTCTTGGTTGTAGATGATTTAGTAGTTTTTTTAGGTTGAGTTTTTTTGGGTTGAGTTTTTGCAGAAGATGTTTTTTTCTGTGATTTCTGCTTTTGGGTTTTCCGGGTTGTTTTAGTTTGAGGTTGAATAGTTACTTCTGGTAATATGTCATCACTTAAACCACTTAAATTGTTGTTAGCAATTTGAGTCTGTAAAAGATGGGAAATATTACTTAAATTAAATTTATTATTGGTATCTGTGAGGGAATTTGTATTATTTTTTGGTATAATTATTTCTGGTGTAATTGAATCAAAATTTGCTAATTCCATTTCTGGAAAGTCGCTATTCATATCTAGATTACCCAGATAATCATGATCTGAATAATTATCTGTAATTAGTGTATCTATGAATGGTTGACGTTTACGATTTAAGAAAAGTCTAGATGGTGTCAATAATGGTTTGGAGATGACTAGAGGCTGAATAAAATTGTTGTGTTGAAAAGTGTTGTGTTGAAAATTGTTGTTTTGATGATGAAAACCGAGATAGGATTTTTGCCCAAGGGTATGAACTTGAGTTCCTAATAATGATTGAATAATTTGCATAGGATTGACAGGTGTAATTGACAAGATTTAAAGTAATTTGTGTAACTTAATTTGAATTAATTTGATGTAAAAAATCCAGATTTCATCCGTGATGTAGGATTACCGCCTCCTTTGTCTTTTCCTACTTTTAATCCTTCATAAGCTAAAGTTAATTCTTCAATGGCCACTGCATTACCATCTGCTTGTAGTGCTGGTGTTTTCCAAGCAATAGGAACAGCACCGATTAAAGTCCAACTCATCATAGTTTCGCCGGCTTGATTGAAAACTAAAATATTCACATTCCGGCGAGTTGATGTTTCAGTAAATACTGCGCTAATCCATTTCCAAAAACCTTGATTATCTGTAATTCCTCTTTTGAGAGTTACATCTGAAAATTCTGCTTGACCTAAATATATTCTCTGTTGATCATTAACTCCACCTTCACGAAATACATTTTTCTTAATTTGCATTCCTAAACCAGAACATTCACTAAAAGATGCAGCAATAGATTTATCTATTTCTACATAAAATCGGTTGGTGGTGACATAATTTAATTCGTGAGTGACATTACCATTTTGATTATTTCCTGCCATTTTTACCACCTTTGATTACCATAACCATTAACTCTTTCTCGTTGGATACGCATATCTTCTAGTAAAAGTTGATATACTCGTTCTGTCAGTTCGCTTAATCGCAACGAGTCCTGAAGATACTTATCAGCTAATTTAGCGATTTCTGTTACATCGGATGCAGAACCAGAACCCGCATATCCAGCAGTACCGCCAATATCACTATTGGGAGTAAAATTTTTGGGCTTTTGTGGCTTGTTGGTTGAGTTCATAACTAAAACTCAAAGTTAGTTCTAAAATCAAGGCTAAAGGTACTGGATGAGAATCAAAATTAGCCAAAAGTCGAACTTAATTTTTACTGTTATTGGACTGATGTTGTATTGTTTTGTGAGAGTGATCGCCCTATAATGGTTGTTTAAACTGGCAAAATCTGAAAAATATTTATTCATCTACTGCTGGGACATTAGGAGCATTATCATGAGGGAACGCATATTCCAAGCTAAAAAAGCTGCTTCTCCCGTCTCCATATCAACACTCAAACAACCAACACGCGGTTTTGGTTTAGAATCATGGAACGCTTCACCTCCAGCCATGACACAGGTGCAACCCCTGAATAAGCCTCTCACTCACGATATCAGTAAAATATCACTTCGTCCCCAAGCAAAACTCTCAATTAGTCAACCAGGAGATACTTACGAACAGGAAGCGGATAGTGTAGCGCGACAAGTGATGCAAAGAATGGCGCTGTCTGGAAATCGTCAATCTATTCAACGTCAGGAAGTTCCAGAGGAAGAGGAAGAACTGCAAATGAAACCTCTGGAGATTAGCACTTTGCAACGTCAAGAAGCACCAGAGGAAGAGGAAGAACTGCAAATGAAACCTCTGGATATTAGCACTTTGCAACGTCAGGAAGCACCAGAGGAAGAGGAAGAACTGCAAATGAAACCTCTGGAGATTAGCACTTTGCAACGTCAAGAAGTTTCAGAGGAAGAGGAAGAACTGCAAATGAAGCCGATGGTGCAGCGTCAAGCTAATGGTGGGATGGCTGCTACCGCAGATTTAGAAACCTCTATTAATCAAGCCAGGGGAGGAGGACAACCACTAGGGGATAATATCAGAGAACCGATGGAACAGGCGTTTGGTGCTGATTTTGGAGGGGTGAAGGTTCACACAGATAGTCACTCTGACGGGTTGAATAGGTCAATACAAGCGCGTGCTTTTACGACGGGACAGGATATTTTCTTTAGACAGGGGGAATATAATCCAGGGAGTCCGGGGGGTCAGGAGTTGTTAGCCCATGAGTTGACCCATGTTGTGCAGCAGAATGGGGGGATGGTGCAGCGATCGCCAAAGCCGAAAACATATTTGCATGAAGACGAGGAAACAACTACAGCATCAGCTACCAATTCCAAAACTATTCAAAGGCAAATATATTATGTAACAAATATCCCTGCTCCACAATTCCAAATAGACGATAATCGGCCAAACTGGCTTCCAGTCATTAGGAATTTGATGACAGGTAATGGACAAAGCAGAAATCACATTATAGCGTTTGAGGTTATCCAAAATGATTTATGTCGAGAATTAAACAATCTAATTGCCAATCCCCAACACCTTCAGACACTGAATTTACTGGAGAATCTAACTGATGCTCTATATACAAATATGAATTCGGTAGAATACAACGATATGATCAACCAACGACAGTTGTTGATAACAGCAATACAACATGGAAATGCTCAGGACTATGAGAACTTAGCTCAACAGTTATTAACATCATTAAATAGTTCTCCTGATAATGTGCGAGTTGGAGATAGTTCACTTAACACATCTATTGGCTATTGGATTGATGCAGAATTTGAACCCGGAAAGATCGCATACACAGGTTCAGTTAGGACAAGTAATGGGATAATTAATGTCAGAAATCGTGACTGTCTGATATTAACACAAGATTCAGAATCTATTGTTTACAGATATCAAAAACAAACAGGATTGTCTTTAAGTTTTGTAATAAATGGATTACAAGGATCTGTACATCCGGCTGCTCAACAAGGACAACATCTATCTTCAACTCAGTTACCAACCGTAGCACCAGCAGTAAATCAAAATCCATTTCCTGTGCTAGTAAGAGATCCAGCCGGAGTAGATGATCCATATTTATATGAGTAAAGATCAATCAGTACAGCATAATTTGTGCGATCGCCCCCTCTTTTTGTGCCAGTGAAAGTCACACACCTAAGCAATCAAAACTACCAAAAATCTAGACTTTAGGCTAATTACTTACTGAGTGCGATCGCTATATTCTAGATATTTGTACTGGCGAAATATTCATCCACATCACGGCTTGGGCATCAGGAGCGCAACATGAGAGAACAGGTAAGCCAGGGCAAAAAAGCTACCACTTCTGTCTCCATACCGACACTAAAACAGCCAACACGGGGCTTTGGTTTGGAGTCATCAAACATTGCGCCTCAAGCAACTCCAGAGGTGGAAACTGTGGAAACTGTTAACGAACCTCTGACCCACGATATCAGTAAAATATCACTGCGTCCCCAAGCAAAACTTTCCATCAGTCAACCCGGAGATTTTTACGAACAGCAAGCGGATAGTATTGTACAACAGGTAATGCGAAGAATGGCGCAACCTGTCAACCGTCATTCTATCCAACGTCAGGAAATATCAGAGGAAAAAGAAGATACAGAAAAAGAAGATACAGATTTACAAATGAAACCTCTGGTTAATTTTGTTACGCCTTTGGTGCAACGTCAACAAATGCCAGAGGAAGAAGAATTACAGATGAAATCTGTGTATAATTCCCATCTTTACTGGTTGCAACGTCAACAAATGCCGGAGGAAGAGGAAGCACAAGAGGAAGAACCAGTACAAATGAAGTCAATGGTGCAGCGTCTTCCGGGTACGGGTGGAATAGCTGCAACTTCAGATTTAGAAACATCTATTAAACAGTCCCGTGGTGGTGGACAACCTCTAGCTGATGATATCAAGCAACCAATGGAACAAGCGTTTGGTGCTGATTTCGGTAGCGTGCGTGTTCACACTGATGGTAATTCTGATAAATTAAATAAATCTATACAAGCTCGCGCCTTTACTACAGGACAGGATATTTTCTTCCGTCAGGGTGAATATTCTCCTGGAAGTAGTACAGGGAAGGAATTATTGGCACATGAGTTAACTCATGTTATTCAACAAAATGGCAATTCTGTACAGAGAAAATCTGTCAATTTAGAATTAAAATCAAACAAACTGTATAGAAAATATACTGACGATGGGCAAACTCTCCCACTGGGGGAAAGTCCCCAACCAAGTACCCAACTGGAAGGGGATAACCAAAATCAAACGGATGAAGTAGAAAATTCTGAAAACAGCGAACAACAAAATCAAGCAACAACAGAAAACCAGCAAACAGCATCCACCCCACCAGCAGATGGAGGAAATGGAACAACAGAACCACCACCAACAAATAAAGATGATAAAAAAGTAGAATATGCGAAAAATACAGTAGAAAATCAGGAAAAACAGCCAGATTTAAAAGATAATAACGCTAATTCGCTAAAAACCAGTTCCCAGGCTCAAGATCAACCTCAAGGTAGATTACCGGAGGAAATAACAGGACAAGATAACGCGAAATTACCAGCATCAAATGTAAATAATATAACTGCTACAGCACCAGCAGCAGCAACGGGTAATGGTGAAAAAGCCCCTGCTTCCCCGGAAGCTGATCCAGAATTTCAAGCAGTAGTTAATACCACAAAAAAAGTAGCTGTTAAGCAAAAAGAACACCCACCAGCTAATACTGAAGCCCAGGAAGCCCAAGATGCGGCTGAACCCCCTGGAAATGAAGTAGAGAGCAAAGCGCAAGCTAACCAAGTGGGTGAGATGGGACAAGCTCAAACTTCAGGATTTGATGCTGCGGCTTTGAAAGCTAAACTGATGGAGCGTATTGCAGATATGGCTCCTAAGAACCTTAAAGAAGCGGATGAGTTTAAGAATGGCAATAAATTGGATTCTGTTAAAAGTGATTTAAGTGGTCAAGTTAAAGAAGAAAAGAAAGAATCACAAGGTGATTTAGAAGAGAAAACCAAGGAAAAACCAGATACAAGCGGTATTGAAACCAAACAAGTAACGCCTTTAACCGCAAATAATCCAGGAACATCACCAGCAAACATTGGTGCAGATAAAGCCGCACCTAAATCTAAGGGTCTAGGTGAAATTGAAGCACCTTTACAACAAGAAAGTCAAAATCTTGATCAAAAAATGGCTGAGGCTAATGTTACTGAGGAGCAGTTAGCAAAATCTAATCAGCCAGAGTTCCAATCCGCACTAACATATAAAAAAGAAGCTCAAACTAATGCTGTACAAGGACCTGCTAAATATCGTCAAGAAGAACAAGGAATCATAGCCAATGCCAAAGCGACGGCTGAAGCTACCGCCCAACAGCATCTTCAAGGAATGCACGGTATTCGGAATCAAAACTTGGGACAGGTAGGAGAACAACAGGTAGGAACTAAAGGTAAAGATGAACAAGCACGGGCAAAAGTTGCTGGTGATATTAATAAGATTTATGAGGGGACTAAAACCAAAGTTGAAAAAATTCTCAATGATTTAGACGGGAAAGTTATCCAAGAATTTGATGCGGGTGCTGTTAAGGCGAAAAAAGCCTTTGAGGATTATGTCGGCAAACGCATGGACGATTATAAAAAAGAACGTTATAGCGGTTTTTGGGGTCCAGGAAAATGGCTAGTTGACCAGTTTTTAGGTCTACCTTCAGAAGTGAATGTTTTTTATACAGAGGGACGGGAACTTTACATCAAGGAAATGGATGGGGCGATAAATAAAGTAGTCACCATTATTAGTAAAGAACTCACCCAAGCAAAAGCAGAAATCACCAAAGGTAAGCAGGAAATTCAAAATTATGTCAATAAACTGCCCCAAGAATTAAAAGGTGTGGGACAGGAAGCAGCCGCAACAATTGCGAGTAAATTTGCGGAATTAGAACAAAATGTTGATAATAAACAAGATGAGTTAATTGATACTTTAGCTCAAAAATATCAAGAAAATTTGGAAGCCGTTGATGCTCGTATTGAGGAAATGAAAGCGGCGAATAAAGGTTTGATTCAAAAAGCTTTAGATTTTATAGTTGGTGTGGTCAAAACAATTATTGAATTGACCAAAATGCTAATTGAAGTATTAGCAAGAGTAGCTAGTGTAGTTGGGGAAATTATTAAAGATCCGATAGGTTTCTTGAGTAATTTGGTGAGTGCGGTGAAACAAGGTTTCCTCAACTTTATGAAGAATATCGGCACACACCTACAAAATGGTTTAATTTCTTGGCTGACTGGCACAATGGCAGAAGCTGGAATTGAATTACCAGAAAAATTTGATTTAAAGGGTATTTTTAGCTTTGTAATGCAGCTTTTGGGCTTCACTTATGAAGCAATTCGCGCTCAAGCTGTGAAAAGATTGGGTGAAGAAAAAGTTGGACGGATGGAACAAACTGTTGAGGTATTTAAGATATTAGCTACTGAAGGAGTAGGAGGAATTTGGCAGTTTGTACAAGAGAAAATTGGTGATTTAAATAGTTTGGTAATTGAACCAATCAAGAATTTTATCATTGAAAAAGTAATTACGGCGGGGATTGAATGGGTACTGAGTTTATTAACTCCAGCTTCCGCATTTATTAAGGCTTGTCAAGGAATTTATAACATTGTTAAGTTCTTTATTGACAATGCTCAAAGAATAGCAGATTTAATTCATGCTATCTTAGATTCAATAGTGGCGATCGCCAGTGGTTCAATTGATCAAGCAATCAAAGGTGTGGAAAATGCCCTGGCTAAATCTTTACCAGTTGTGATTAGTTTCCTAGCGAGTCTTTTGGGATTGGGTGGTATTAGTCAAAAAATTCAAGGTATTATCCAAAAACTGCGGAAACCAATGGAAAAAGCAGTTGATTGGGTAATTGATAAAGGTAAGAAGGCGTTTGGAAAAGTTAGTAATAAGTTCAATAATAGTAAGGTAGGTAAGAAATTTAATGCTGCTAAAGATGCAGCAGTCGAGAAATATAAAGCCGGTAAGCAGTGGGTTGAGGATAAGAAGGAAGCTGCTCAACAGTGGGTGGATGATCAGAAACAATCTGTTAAAGATAAGTTGAGTTTTGGGAAGGATAAGAATAAAGCAAAAGATGCTAAAGCTGATGAAATAACTGATAAGCAAAAACAGACTATTGTTACTCAAGCAGTCACCGAAGCTGAACAAATTCTTAACCAACAAGGAGCAACCCCCGATAGTATTAGAGAAAAACTACCACAACTGGAATCAAAGTATGGACTAAAATCAGCAACATTGAAGAAAGACAGCCAGGGGGCTTATTACATCAAAGTTAAGATTAATCCTGAAGGCGATACAAATAAGCGCAAATTCGATGAAATAGATGGAATTAAAGGTGCTTTTGCTTTATATAGAGGAATTCACTTTAAGAAAAATTGGAATCAAGAAGACTATAATGCACAACTGGAAAAGAAACTTGTAGGTGAACCTACTTTTAGTGCAGCGGCTCGTGAAATAGCTGGTAGTAAAAAACCAGATGGTTCAGATGTTAGTAAAGCTGACTTAAAAGCATCTGCACAACTGGTACGTGAAAAAGTAGAAGCAACAAAAGATGCAAAGAGTGTTAAACAATGGTGGGGTAAGAAACAGCAAGTTTTTGATAACTTATTCTTGGCTATGATTCAAGACTACGTTAACAGATACGATGCGTTTGAAAAAGAACTTCAGAAGGCAGAAAATGGACAGTATAAAAACTTAGAGTTTATTAGTATACCCTTGATATCTACTTCAAAAAATGCAGAACATGCTGCTAGGTATGCTTTTGGAGGAAAAGGGACTTTACAGGACAATAAACGCACTACGGGTACAATTGTTGGTAGGTTATTTGTCTATTTATTTACTGCTCAAGAACTTGTAGACCAAAAAGCAATAAATATACAAGATTTACAAAATCAAGGCCAGGTGAAAATTAAAGCTAGAATTATTAACGAAGCTGAAGTGGCATTTACTGGTAGTATTCCAGGGAAAAATCTTGTGGCTCAACATGATGCTCAGATTAACGAAGATCCTGGAACATTAGGAGATAGAGCCAAGAAAACAGCAGCAAACCAAGCTCAAAACCAAGGTGGATTGCGCGAATGGGAATCTTAAACTATCAAAGTTTTTGTGTATTTGTAGCACAAGAATTTCAGGAAATTACTTTACCATCGGTATCAGAACGTCGGATGGGTGTCTCTGAATACGCAAATGATATCATTAGCTATATTGAAAGAGACTTAAATACTGTTCACAGTTTGATTAGTTTGGAAAGTTCAACCTGGGAGAATGGTGCAAAATCTACCACAGATTTAGCATTAGAGATAACTTCATTTTTATATGCTATCGGAGCACAACATAGAGTATGGCGACGTTGGGCTTCTTTGACAGCTTTCGGGTTGTTTCTTCAAGGAAAATTTTTGGAAGCTGCTCAATATGCTTGTTTTGGTGGTGAGTGGGAATTTATCAAAATTCTGCCATCAACAACGCTCAAAAGCCAACAAATCTCAGATCAAGTTTTCTGGAAATTAGTTCATCCGAATTTTAGTGCTAATCTACCAAAGAATACAACCAATGATGAAGATCATGCTTGGCTACAACTGATTAAAAGTATACCAGCCAAAGATCATAGTCAGACAGAAAATGCTTTGAAAGAAATTGCTGATTTTTGGATGGCAGAAGATGAAGACGATTGGATCAACTTTCATCCTCGTAGTTATCCTGATTTTGAAACACCTGTTTGTGCAGTTGCAGCATTAGCTCGTCATCATGGCTTTCAACCTACCTCCTTAACACCTGAGCAATTTAGTTTTTTAGAAGCTGGTCTTGCCATACCCGAACCTTCACCTATGTTTCCTAAAATCTTCTCTTTATCAGCATATTCAACAGCGTCGCCAGTCTGAATTATGACAATAATCATCAAAAGTCGGCGAGCATCTATTGATAATTTGTCTAAAGTTTATCCTGATGCAGTGATCATTGATGTCACATCCCGCGCTTCTCAACCTTGGGTTCGTTTCAGTCCTTTTTATCCTCATGGGGGAATACCCGTTCCTTTCTCACCAGGAGAATTTAGCATGACGGTAGAAGGTATTTGGCAAGGTTTAAAGGTTTTTGAAACCGCAGATGTAGACCCGACCAAACTGTTAATTTCTGATATGCAAGGTATTAAGCGTTCAACACGGAAATATGGAAAAGTGTTAGGTCATCGCGCTGGGTTAACAGGTGATAAATTACTGTCATATCGAGAAGCACGAAGGCAAATATATTTACCCTCTTACCTATGGGTTATTGAAAAATGTCTGCAAGATTTAATTCAAAATCTTAAAGAGTTTTTAGTCAAGAAAACAGTCGTTTTGCTAGATTACGAAACTAACTGTGAAATAGAAAACTTATCACGTCCTTTATCACACGCTGGTTTAATCAAGCTATACATTGAGGATAATTGGCCGCGTTAGCATAATTTCAATATAAATAAATTTAACATGAATACTTATACAGATATTCATCAAATAAATAGCAACCTAACCCTACACAACTCCTCTCAAACTCCCCTCATCCTACAAGCGATCACTCTATCTCTCACCACCCAAAACAACAACCTAATAGAATGTCGTCTCACCTTCCAACTCACCCCCCAACTCTACCAAAGCATAGAAAAAGAAGCATTATTTAATCTTAAACCAGAAGTCCGTAATTCTGATTCTATAAAATTCCTCCCTGAACCAAACATTACAATAGAAACAATTTTAAAACCCGACTTATTACCCCTATTAACAGAAAACTGTAAAAACATTGAAGAAACTGCAAATTACATCCTTAAATTAAACCAAGAACAACCCGAAAATATTCTCCTATTTACCGAAAGTTGGTTAGTTTTATCTGTGAAACAGCAACAGGAATCAGGAGAAATCGGTTATCAAACTCTTTGGGCTTATATTAGTCCAGAAAATCTGGCTCAAACAGCAATTTCCAATGAAAAAATAACTGAAGGAATTATCAAATTTTTTCAAGATTGGACTGAGGCAAATTTAGCGACTAAAACCCAAGAAACAGCCACCAAAATGCTAGAAGGAATCAATACATTTTTAACCGAGTTAGATAATATTAATCCAGAAGAAATCACCACATCCTCTACAAATAGTAATATTTTTGAGGAAATGATCAATTTCTTTAAAAATGATGATTGGCCTTTTGTACAACTTTCAGAACAAACAGCTTTACAAATAAGTTTTCAAGGTAAAAATGGTAAATGGAATTGTTACGCTAGAGCCAGAGAAGAACAACAACAATTTGTATTTTACTCCATTTGTCCAGTCAACGCACCAGAAGAAAAGCGACTAGCTGTAGCAGAGTTTATCACTAGGGCTAATTCTGGCATGATGATCGGTAATTTTGAGTTAGATTTTAATGATGGAGAAATAAGCTATAAAACCAGTATTGATGTAGAAGGTGATAGAATTAGCAGCGCATTTATTAAACGTTTAGTTTACGCCAATGTGATGATGATGGATGAATATTTACCAGGGATTTTATCTGTTATTTATGGTAATGTATCCCCGGTAGATGCAATAACTCAAATTGAGGCTTAAACCATCAAATAAATCATCCATCTGTTGTAGGAACAATTCATGAATTGTCCCTACCATAATTTTCAGTTACCACTGACTACCAATCATTGTAAAAGCAGACCAATAGTAGGGATGGGAGAGATTAGCATTCTGTAACTTCTCAGCAATTTTCCCTGGTATATTGATACTACCCCTAAGACTAATTAATTGATTTTCTTCGACCTTAACTTTACCTTGAATCATAGCTAATTGTGTTTGTCGCAGTGCTTCAGATTTAATTGGTGAAGTCTTTAATTGGCGATAAAACTCAGTCATCAAAACCATAGTTCCATTATCTTCAACCCACCACAAACTGGCAAGTGCTGATTTTACACCTGTTTTTACCGCTAACCCAGCAAAACCTAACTCAGAATTGTTATCTCCAAAAGCTGATTTACAAGCACTTAAAACCAGTAATTCCACTGGTGGTTCATCCCATCCCAACTCGCTGACTTGATCAAATCCCAACTTACTATTATACAACTGAATGTAAGAACTGCTGGCATCACCAGGAGCAAATTCTGCATGAGTTGCTAGGTGAATTATTTCAAAAGGTTTGTTAGTAACAGGATTCTTTTGACGTTGAGTCTGGAGATTTTCCAGGGTAAAGCTTTGATTGAGAAAAGATTTACCATTCCATAGATTAGTGATATTATCAAGCTCTACTGGAACAGCTTCCAACTTATTTTGGTTTTGGTCTTCGGCAAATTCACTAGCTCCCATTGCCAAAACTTGAGCGTTTTTAATACTTGAATAACTCATCTTGGTGGCACTGGCACTGGGTATGATTCCCAAGCTGTATTTTTCAATCAAAAACTGTTGACCATCATGGAGAGCAGCCATAGGAATAAAACGTAAACCAGCATCCAAAACAAAGGACAAATTATTAACGCCCTGTTTTTGTAATTCCGCTTCATAGGGTGCAATTAGCCATTTATATAATTGCTGTGCTGATTTTAAATAGTTTGTACTATTGACATTTTGAACTTTGCTGTACAGTTCATTTGCTACTTCCTTAATCTTGGCTCTGGTAGCATAAGAAACTTGTTTACGAATGGTTTTACCTTCCGAGGTGAATATGGTTAAATACAGTACATCTTTATCTTGTGATGTGTCATCACTAGGGGCAAAACCCACATAAACAATAGCCGATTTAATCCCTGTTTGTGCTTCAATTTGTTTCAGTTCAGCTTGAATATCAGCTTGAGATTTTCTAATAAATGATCTGCCAGAATATGACTCAATTTCTGCCGTATATCGATCCTCTAGTGTAGCAACATCTGTATCAACTGTCACTGCTGGATTACTGCTAACTGATAGCAGACCTGATATATCTGGTACTGGTTCTATAGTTATGCTACTATTAGAATCGGTAATTATTTGAATGTTGCTTTGAGTAAAACTGCCTTCAAAGGATCTTACAGGTCTGATATTGTTGATAACACCTCCTGTTATTGCTGCTGCTGTACCCAGTTCGCTGCTATTACCAATGATAAATAATGTATTACCATCACCTCCATGTCGGATAGTGACAGAACCATTACCATCGCCGCCTATTGTAGAAATACTAGAACGAACACCATTGCGAGCCTCAAAGCTGCCTGTAGCCCGGAAAAATCTTCTGGTTGTAATATCAACATTACCACCAAGTCCACTCCCTAATGCTTGGGTATTGATAGCAAAAACTTCAATATCATTATCAGGATCTAACATGACATTACCACCATTACCAGTGCTAGAACTGGTATCTAAAAATCCGGTTTTAATTCTGTTTTTTGCTTGAATATTAATATTTCCACCTTGAGTTGTGATGTTTTGTGTTGTCACTACTCCTGTATTACTATCTACAGTTGGATTACTACCACTGCTAGAACTGGTATCTACTAGCGCCTGAATATTAACATCTTCACCTTGAGTTGTGATGTTTTGTGTTGTCACTGCTCCTATATTACTTTTCAGGTTGACTTTATCATTTGTGGTGTCGATTTTTCCAGTATTGATATTTTGATTGGCTGTTAGGTTAGTTAAACCACCTGTGATATTGTTGATACTAATTCCACCAGATGAACTGTTAAGATTGATATTTTCACCATTAATATTAGCAGTCGTGATATTTTGACTGGCTGCTAAATTAATTAAATTTCCTGTAATGTCATTGGTTGAAATTCCCCCAAGGGTACTGGTAACATTGATATTTTCACCTTGCGTTGTAATATTGCTAGTGCTAATATTTTGATTAGCTAATAAATTAATTGAGGCATTATTTAAACCTGTAATTGTAGCAGTTGCAGAGATTGAACCTGTGCCATTAGGTGTTTTGATAGTTGTGGGGTCTTTAAATGCTACAGGGTTATTAATAGCAATATTACCAATTCCGTCCTTACGTCCAATAGTAATAGAACTAAATCCATCTGCTAAACCTGCTATTTCTGCACTTGTTAAATTTAATGTTCCCGCAATTTCATTACCTAAAGTGATATTTCTGTTTGCGGTTGCAGATTGAATGGTTAAATTTCCTGTTCCTGTTGTTGTGGTGGGTAATTCTGGTAATTTTATATCATCTGCTGTTAATGTGACGTTATTATTTCCTGCTGCTACATTGCCATTAAATTCTATGTTTCCACTATTGGATTTTAATTCTTGATTACTATTATTCCCTGTGAGGTTGACATCTCCATTGTATGTTTGATTTCCTGCTGTTGTAATATTGTTGGCAATGTTTGTATTTGCAGCAGTTGTGGTTAAGCTATTGACATTTACTGCATTACCAAATGTGAGATTTCCTGTACCTGCGTTCAGTGTAAAATCTGTGGTTAAACCATTAATTGTGCTGCTAAAAAGAATATCATTGTTAGTAGAATTAAAGGTTTTAGGATTATTCCCTGTGAGGTTGACAGCACCTGTAAATTGTTGAGTTCCTGTGGTGGTAATATTGTTGGCAATATTCGTATTTGCAGCAGTTGTGGTTAAGCTATTGACATTTACTGCATTACCAAATGTGAGATTTCCTGTACCTGCGTTCAGTGTAAAATCTGTGGTTAAACCATTAATTGTGCTGCTAAAAAGAATATCATTGTTAGTAGAATTAAAGGTTTTAGGATTATTCCCTGTGAGGTTGACAGCACCTGTAAATTGTTGAGTTCCTGTGGTGGTAATATTGTTGGCAATATTCGTATTTGCAGCAGTTGTGGTTAAGCTATTGACATTTACTGCATTACCAAATGTGATATTTCCTGTACCTGCATTCAGGGTTAAGTTATGATTTCCATTAACAGTACCACCCAATAAAATATCACCTATACTCGCACCTGTATTGAGATTAATATCATTTCCCAAGATTACATTTTTGGGTATAGAGATATTCTGATTATTTGTAGTGATATTCGCATTGAGATTAGTGGTGGTTGCATCTAATGTAATTGACGCATTAGATATACCTGTAATTTGACTGTTAATTTCAATATTCCCATTAGGTGTTTTGATAGTTGTGGGGTCTTTAAATGCTACAGGGTTATTAATAGCAATATTACCAATTCCGTCATTACGTCCAATAGTAATAGAACTAAATCCATCTGCTAAACCTGCTATTTCTGCACTTGTTAAATTTAATGTTCCCGCAATTTCATTACCTAAAGTGATATTTCTGTTTGCGGTTGCAGATTGAATGGTTAAATTTCCTGTTCCTGTTGTTGTGGTGGGT
>NZ_BJCE01000127.1:0-16146 GCF_005402885.1 Sphaerospermopsis reniformis | reverse complement strand
CAGAGGAAGAACTAATATCAAATTCAGCGCCGTATCTTTGGGCGCAGTCGGTAAATAATTCATTGACATAATCTCCCGCTTCTCCTTCATTCCAAAAAACATCTCCTTCATTAGCTGCTGAAAGCCACCGATTACCCATTACCATTGGTCATGATTCCTATTAGTGATAACTTTTATAGTTGGAAGAAACCAATTATTACTTATTGGTTGATTGGCATTAATTTGGGGATATTTTGTTGGGAATTACAATTAGATGTAAGTGGGAAATTAGGTAACTTTGTCAGCAATTGGGGGATTATTCCTGAACAAACTAACACTGCTTTAACTAATGCTATTTTTTATAATTCGGCGGCTTGGATAGTTGTAATTTGGCGGTTAATTGCCTTACCACTTTCGTTGTTTGTGCATGGTAGTTTTAGTCAAATTTTGGGTAATATTTTATTTCTGTGGGTTTTTGGTAAGACGGTAGAAAGAAATTTAGGACAACAAAGATATTTATTGCTGTATTTAGCTGCTGGTGTGTTTGGGGGGATGATGCAAATTTTTATGAATCCTAAGTTAAGTGTACCTGTGATTGGTGCAAATGGGGCGATCGCTGCTATTTTAGGGGCTTATATTATCAAGTTTCCGAAGGTGAAAATAGATTCGATTTTACCTTTAATTATTATCTTTATTCCTGTGGAAATTCCTGCTTTTTGGTATTTATTTTGGTGGTTTATTCAACAGTCATTTTATGGAATTGGTAGTTTAAATATTGCCGATGGTTTTACTAATCCTGGTTATTGGGGACAGTTTGCCGGATTAGTTACAGGTGCGGCTTTTATAAGAATGGTGAAAAGGTGATTGGTAATTGGTAATTGGTAATTGGTGATTGGTGATTGGTGATTGGGAATGGCAGGCAAGATACCCACCCCACAATATTTAAGCATTTTAGGATAAGCTGTTGTGCATTTAATTTGTATAAGTGGAATAGACAAGATGCCTGTTCTACAAGAGTTCAGAATATTAGGATTATACAATTTAGCTGTGTAACAGCTTAGTGAGAAAATTAATAATTTCATCTAAGAGTAATTGCGGTTCATCAACACGAATTAAATGACCGCTATTTTCAAATATTTTTAAATGGGCGTTAGGAATAGCTTCGGCAATTTCTTCTGAAAATTCTGGGGGACAGATCCAGTCATGTCGTCCGGCAATTATCAGTGTTGGTGAGGTAATTTTATGTAATTCGTTGAGGATATTATAGTTTCTTAAAAAGCCACTAAAGGCAATGTTAATGGCATCAACTGAGAGGATAGTTTGGTCTGAGCCTGGAGAATTTGTTTTGCGGTTATTGGTTTGGCAATACATTGGATTCATGATTTTAAAAAATTCCCGTAGCTGTTCTTCGTTTTCAAAATTACCTGCCCAAAGTTTGGAGGCGATCGCTTTTTGTTCTGGGTTTCCTCTTTGTGCTAAAATTTCTTGAGCGCGTTGTAAAAAACGGGAACTGGCGGTTGTGGCAATTACTATTAAATGAGAAACATTTTGCGGATATTTGATAGCATAGGAAAGGGCAACCATACCCCCATAGGAAGAACCAATTAAAATGATTTTTTCTAACCCCAAATATTGGCGTAATGCTTCCATATCCTCAACGTTATTTTCTAGGGTATAGGTTTCTTTTGATCCACGTGCTGACCTTCCCTGACCCCGATGATCAAAATAGACCATTTGTAGGTGATGACTGAGGGGAGAAAAACAAGGTTTATAACTGGTGTGGTCTACTCCAGGTCCACCATGAATGATGAAAGCAACTGGTTTTTCACGTATTCCCTGTTCTTCAACTGCTAACCCACAACCGTCAATATCAAAATAGATTTCTGTATCTCTGATTTTTGCTTTCACTATTAATTTACTCCTCAAAATAAACAAGATTAAATTTAATATTTAATCTTTTTTGGCGATCGCTAATTTAATATAATTCACATATTGGAAAAAGCGATCGCTAATTTCACCAAATACATAATCATGTTAAATATTGCTCTGGTTATCTTTCAGCGCCCGTGGTGCTAATTTAACATAAGTTTTAACTGTGGTGTATGGTATTTCTAAATCTTGAGCTATGATTTGTAATGATTCTCCCATTTCCCTTCTTGCTAATATTGTTGCCCAAGTTGTAGCTATTTTTTCCGTGCGATCGCCTCCTGTGTTTTATATGTTTCAGTCCCCTTGCGGGGATTAGGTAATTAGAAACGTGTTCAGATGTTAAGGCGGGGTGTGTAGTAGGTTTGTTTCAGTCCCCTTGCGGGGATTAGGTAATTAGAAACAGCTAGACAGCTACGAAGCCCAAGTACAAAAGGATGACGTTTCAGTCCCCTTGCGGGGATTAGGTAATTAGAAACATGATCAACATTATGAACTTGAAACGAATGGGATATAGTTTCAGTCCCCTTGCGGGGATTAGGTAATTAGAAACTAAACCAATTTTACCAAAGATTGATCATTTATTAAAGTTTCAGTCCCCTTGCGGGGATTAGGTAATTAGAAACAAAAATTGGCTCTGGTATTTCTGTGACATCAGATGGGTTTCAGTCCCCTTGCGGGGATTAGGTAATTAGAAACGCTGCACAGGAAGTTTTTAATTTGGGTAAAGCTATTGTTTCAGTCCCCTTGCGGGGATTAGGTAATTAGAAACAACAAGAGACTTTATAAAGTTTTTGCCCATTTTTAAAGGTTTCAGTCCCCTTGCGGGGATTAGGTAATTAGAAACATTCCTTATGAAGGGGAAAAGTTTATTGGAGTATAGTTTCAGTCCCCTTGCGGGGATTAGGTAATTAGAAACTATGAAATAAGCACAAAAAACAAGCACATATGTTTCAGTCCCCTTGCGGGGATTAGGTAATTAGAAACGGCACAGTTCTGCGGTTCTCTTGGTCACTATTACTGTTTCAGTCCCCTTGCGGGGATTAGGTAATTAGAAACCATCAAAGTAGTAGGCTCTGGCGATCGCTCTTATCGTTTCAGTCCCCTTGCGGGGATTAGGTAATTAGAAACAAGTCATGAACCTACAACAAGAACAAGAGTTTTTCTGTTTCAGTCCCCTTGCGGGGATTAGGTAATTAGAAACCTGACTACTACCCACAGTTAAACAACCCGGATAAGTTTGTTTCAGTCCCCTTGCGGGGATTAGGTAATTAGAAACACAATGAAGTATCTTTTACTCCAGCAGTCTGTAAAGGTTTCAGTCCCCTTGCGGGGATTAGGTAATTAGAAACTGACAGCATTTATTTATCTTTTGATTCTTTACTGCGTTTCAGTCCCCTTGCGGGGATTAGGTAATTAGAAACGAAAAAAAGAAGAGGGGATGAGTTGTTCTATATTTAGTTTCAGTCCCCTTGCGGGGATTAGGTAATTAGAAACCCACCTCGAGAACATCAGCTTTAGACCAATCAAACAATTGGTTTCAGTCCCCTTGCGGGGATTAGGTAATTAGAAACCAAGCATTAGGAAAAATGAAAATATTCAGCCATAAATTTGGGTTTCAGTCCCCTTGCGGGGATTAGGTAATTAGAAACATTTTTTCTGAGTGTTTGGTGGTATGACAGTTGGTTGTTTCAGTCCCCTTGCGGGGATTAGGTAATTAGAAACTCCATGATTTTACGATTATTGGAAATCAATAAGATTGTTTCAGTCCCCTTGCGGGGATTAGGTAATTAGAAACTTAAATACTGATAATACCACCTATTTTATTTTTATGCGTTTCAGTCCCCTTGCGGGGATTAGGTAATTAGAAACTTCCGCATAATCACAGTACGCTCACCCCATCGTTTTGGTTTCAGTCCCCTTGCGGGGATTAGGTAATTAGAAACGTAAGTGCTTCTACTGGAGGCATCGCTTATGTTGTGTTTCAGTCCCCTTGCGGGGATTAGGTAATTAGAAACGCAGGTAATAGAAGGGATACGGGATGAAAATTTGGTTTCAGTCCCCTTGCGGGGATTAGGTAATTAGAAACAAACACAGGTTGTTTCTGGATTTTCACTAGTGTTCCAAACAGTTTCAGTCCCCTTGCGGGGATTAGGTAATTAGAAACCCCGCCCTCTGAAACATAGTCTGGGAGCAGACTGTAGGGGGGAATTTGGCGGACCTCTGAAAAAACCTCATTTCAGGCTTCGGGTTAACCGCCAACTGAAACTGATGAAACGCTGGAACTATTCAATTATCAAGGTTCTGGGGATTTGGCGGACCCCCCAGGGTTTTTGACCCCGCTCTAGGTTTGCCAAAAATTCAAGCTGATATATCAATTATATGATTATCGCTTGCTCTTGTCTAGGGGTTTCCGAACCATAAGTGATAGTTTTTTTCACACTCCCAGCATCTAGTACATAAATTCTAATCGAATCCTCTTCAGATTTAATCAATCGTTCTATCTTGGTTTGCAGTGTCGCAAACTGCACCGCAGTCAAAAAACATTCAAACACACTATATTGAGTCCATTTTCCGTAACCACCCAACATTTTATGTAATCTTGTCCTGCGTTTGTTAGCAGCTTTGCTATCTGGTAAGTCGTAAATTATGAGATAAAAATGTGTTGTCATCTTAATGATAATGGTTTGTAGGGTACACCTTCTTGTAAATGACGACTCAATAACCGTGCTTGTAATTCTATTCCTCGTCTGTAGGTACAACGATAATCAAACACCGGATGTTTAAATTCATCATTCATCTTTTTATCAAAGGCTTGCAGGAATGTTTTTTTAGCATTATCCTTTAAACGATAAGCACCTAAACTTTCATTAAAATCATTAGGTTTAATTTCTTGCTTGTTTAAAATAGACAACACCAAATTATCAGCTATCAATGCTCTAAATTCCTCCATTAAATCGAACACCATCGCCGGTTGTCCATGATGGACTTCATGTAAATAACCGATATAAGGATCTAAACCTGCCACATTTACTGCTGCCATTACTTGACTTTGTAATAAAGCATAAGCAAAACTCAATAATGAATTTACCGGGTCAGTTGGTGGACGACGATTTCTACCATTAAATGTCCATTGTTTACCTACCATATTCTGCCAACAGGCGAAATATTCCCTAGCTGCTAAACCTTCCACACCCCGAACTTGGTCTAAAGTTTGTTGATTTTTAACTAAACTTTTGCGTTCTTTGAGGGGATTATCTTTTTCATTATGTCGGTACAATACATGATATTGATTATGGATTTTTGCAGTGACAATGGTTTTCACTAATTCCAATCTTTTCACAGGATCGGAATAAACTTGATATTGTGCTAATCGCAGTTGACCATTACGAGAAGATTTAGGTAAAGCTGAACCCAAGTATTTACCAAAACAGGAAAGATAATGTATGGGCATTCCTAATTCTAAAGCATAGGTAAAGGCATCACCAGTCACTTGGGGATTACCCATTAAGACAATTTCATTCACAGTTTGAGCAGCGATTTTATGTTTTTTCCAAGTACCATCTTCTTGTTTTAAAGTTACTACAAAAGCCTCATAATCTTTGCTAAGAATAGCATCAGGTTGAATTACATACAGAGTAGTCATAATTTTAGAACTCCTGAGATTTTAATTGTTTGACTTCAAAAGGTAAACAAATCCGTTGTAAACTACAGGATTGACATTTTTTGGTATGATCAATAGGTGCTGGCATTTGGTTTTGACTAGCAACTTGAGCTAATGCTATAGCCTGTTCAGTCATTTGTCGTAATTGGGGAGTAAAAACCACAGTTTGTCTACGACGATTGGCATGATAAAATATTTCACCATAGGTAATATTTCTACCAGTCCGTTCTTCCAAACATAAAGCCGCAGCACATAATTGAAAATGGTCATTTAGATGTTGTGCCATCTTACCTTTTTTGTATTCCACCGGCACAAGTTGACCATCACATTCTTCCACCGCATCAATAACACCGGAAACCTTGAGACGTTCAGACCATACCCATTGTTGTTGATGAATTAAAGTTTCACCATCTTGAAAAGTCCCATCTTCATTAATATTGCGGTGGATATGACGACCTAAAATAATGTGTTCGTTGTCTTCCATTTCACCTAACACATATTCCAAGTAAAAACGCCGGGGGCAATATTCCCAAGCATTGAGATAAGCTAGGGGTAAATAATCTTTATTCATTTTATTAGGTAATTGGTAATTAGTTTAATTTTGACTTTTGACTTTTGACTTTTGAATTGATTTGTCCCATTCCCATAGTTGTTTTTCTCCCCACGCCAGAAAAGACAGCAAAGTGAGATAAAATAGTAGCAATTCTCGCTTGTTCAGAATCTAAAAAACGATATTTCACCCAGCCTACAGAACCAATTTCTGCTCCTGCTTCCATTTTTAAAGCATGGGTTTTGAGGTTAAAAGCAGAAACCAAACCTTGCCATTTAATTTCAGGAAAGTGTAAATCTGAAGGTGCAAAATGATTCCAACGACGTAACAAACTATTAAATACTAACTCCGGTAAAGGGAAAGGTTGGATATTTTGATGTTGTTTGAAACTCGTGGGTGATACAAAATTTAGCACAATTTCAGAATTGAAATCATTGGTATTTGCTAAAATACAATAATCAGAAACATTCACTAAAGAATGAGAACCAGGAAAAGTAGAAATACCACGAATTACAAAAGGAAAATTACCAAGATAAAGAGACTGATTTTGAGAGAGTTCTATACCCTGTAAAAGTGGATCAATTAAATTATCATCTAACAGAGAAATACGAATGATAAAATTATCACCTAATCTTGTACCATGTAGACGACGATAACCAATTAATCCTGATAAACTAAAAGGAGATTCCTGACTATCATGAACTGATTTAGCTATGTGTGGATTTCCTAAACTTAACCATGCCATAAATTGAGAATGAATCGCCCTATTTAATGTAGCTGGAATAGGCTTTTCACTAGCAGCACCTAATTCAATAACTAAACTGTGTAAATTCATTTGATATTAGCCCCATAAGCAACTCCTAAAGGCAAACAAGTTTTATCAGAAAGTTCATAATATTCTCCTGATAATTGAGCTTGACTAACTAAACTCGAAGGAGGCATAACAATACGATTGTAAAGTGATAATCTAGTTGTTGTAGATAGGTCTAGGGGATTTAAAGGATGTCTGGTTATATATTCTCCAGATTTTTGTTTAACATCTGTTATTATTGTGGTATCAACCTTAATTTTTGCTGACCATTTACCTAATCGAATCCAATGGGGAATGATGATATTTTTATTAGCCAAGATATAGGTTTGGAAATGACTACCTATAGCTAATTCTTTAGCACGACCATAGTTAACAGGGTAATTTTTTCTTGCACCTTCACCACCGAATTGTGCTGATTTTCCATAATAAGAAACTTGGGCAGCCTTGAAGGTATTGACTTGATATGACCAAGTAATAGGTAAAGCTGGAAAAACATAAATTCCTGCTTTATTTAGATGTAAAAGACTTTGTTCTTGATTAACTTCTAAATAAGTAGGTTTTTGGGCTGCTTCACCTTGAAGTCTATAAGGTCTGGGAATATAAGCAGTTTCAAAAAACGCAAAACTCAAAGCCCAATTATGTAGATATTTCTCAGTTTCATAGAGAATACCCATTTCACGACTGGCAAAGAATACATTATCATGTAGGGTTAAATCACATTGGTAAATAATCATATCATTCCTAAATTTGAAGATAGATAATACTGGAGGAAAGACCCCCAGTGATGTTTTTACAGTGGACTATTTTTTACTCTTTTTAGCAGCAGCACCATAGGTTTCAGCATAGGTTTTTGTTTGCTGATATAGTGTTGTTATGGTACTTTGTAACTGAGTTTCATCTTGATAAATAGCGGAAATCTCAGTCAATAAATCCGTTAATTGAGAACCCATAATTACCTGATTTTTACGCACTGGTTCTTGATTCAATAAATTAGTAGTCACCTCTGTTGCTGTGGTAATGATATCTGCAATTGGGGCATTAATATCTGGTTTGAGAGCATCATATAATGCTTGGGTGAGGTGAAGATTACTAAAAATTTCCCCATCACAAAGGACAATACCAATAATATGATTAGTCATTGTGCCTGTACGTGATTCCTGTGCGCCATAACGCCGGGTTCTGAGGAGATTTCCTAAGACATATAAAAAGCCTTCAAATGTTGGATCTCTGAGAGTTTCTACAGTGGGAAATGTGACTTCTGGGAGAACATGATCTAATTCATTAATTGCACTTCTCATCACTCCTTTTTCGCTCATTGTTCCACCTTCAAATGGTGCATTAAAGGTAAAACTCCGGTGAGATTGTTCATAAGAACTAAGTGAAAATGCAGAATCAGAATAAACCTTAGAACGCTCTGAACCACTATCACCAATGGCAAAACCATAAATAATACAATCAGGACATTTTTTACAAGAACCCTCACCATTATATTCACAGAATTTTTCTCTATCTGTGGAGTCAGCACTGGTTAAATTTAAAGAACGTAATAACTCCCTTCCTGCTAATCTTTCTGGGGTGATTTGTTTACGTTTAAACATTACTAACCGACTGATAGAATCGGAGGTTTTTAACCCTGCTTGAGTACGTGCAGTATTGAGAACACCATCAGTTTGAAACACGGGAAAAGATTGACTGTGACGTAACATTAAAAAGTGGACATATTTACCAGATGCTAACCGGGGGAAAGCAGTATGAAATTCAGGTTTCAGGGTTTTTAAGTTCATGTTTTTAATTCCTTATGATTCAGATTTTTAAGTGTTTTGTTCAGTGTTTTTTGATGGCAAAGATAACCAACGATAGGCAAATTCAGCACCGGATTTGATGCGATTGCGGTTTTCTTGGAGTAGTGCGCGATCGCCTTTATAAAGTCCCAGAAATAAATCATTAACACAGGTAGTCATAAACTGACGAATTGCCATTAATTCTTGATTTTTACGTTCAGAATACTCCACAGTTTTATTCATCAACAATGGGCGTTTAAATGCTTCCTGTCTTTCCAAAGCATCGTATAATTGACCGGCACCTTGTAAGATGATATCATCGGTTTCCAGGTGATTAGGAACAGTCAAAATTACCTCTAGAGCTTTAGAAATTGGTAACAGAATTGAGTGACTAGATTCACCAACATTCACTTGATAAAATTGACGATATTCTTGAACAATACGCTCAATTAATTTCAGTTTTTCTTGCATTTGTTTGTCTCCTTTTACCCAGATTTGGGCATAATTCCAAATTCTTTTAACATCATTGTTTCCTGGTTCTTTTTTACTATTACGAAATCCTTGATCAGAAATAGCAAAGATATTTAAAACATCTGTGACTAAATCTCTCACAGTTCCGGTTAATGCTTGCCATCTAGCATCGGGTTTTTTACTCCTATTATCTAAATGTAAACTGTAGGTAATTAATAGCCTATTTAAAGCAGGTGATAACTCCTGTATTCTGACATTTGATGATGTATTGAGTAACTGCCAAAAACCCGCCGCACCATCTACAACTGCTGATTGTAAAAACTCTTGATCACTTGCATAAAGCGGATCGGGACTAGCAGTAGCCACAACTTTTACACCTAACAAAAGCGGTAAAGATAATGCTAAAAAAATCGGTTCTACCCACGCATCTGTAACTGTTTTACCTCTAGTTGTGGTATAAGTCATCGCCATAAAAGGTAAGTCTGTAACTGAATAATTTTTAGATTTGGCAAATCTTCCCTCTTCTACATCATCATTTTCTCTCCAAGGTAAATTTTGTAATCCTTGATATTGCATTTCTGCATCTAACCAATGTTTACGCACCTCCCACAAATTAACTCTTTTAAATTCCTTCACTAATAACCTCACAGCTTTAGCTACTTGGGGAGAATAAACATAAGCTGGAAAAATATAAAGAAATACTGGTTGTTGTTCCTCTAACTTTCCTGCGGGTGCGCCTAAAAATGCTTGACGCAATAACATTTCTAAAGACCAAATTTTTGATATTCCTCGTTTAATTCTCCCTCCTCCCAAGGCGTTTTTATTACTATATTGTTGAGGTTTAAACAAAACTACAGTATCTAACTGTTCCTCAGCTAATGCTTCTCCACTACTGAAAGAACACAGAGGTTTATTAGTGATTTTAGCTTGGGTATAAGCTGTTAATTCTTGAGTAAAATCACTATTTTTATCTCCAGTGGTAAATATTTCCAAATATTCAGACAAATAATCAATAAATGCTTGATAGGTAGGACTGCTATTTTCTGCTAACAATTTATTTTCTTCAGCCCAATTTGCTAATTTATTCGCTAAATCTTGCAAATATTTCCTAACTTGATTTTCGTCTAAAGTGGGATTTTTAGCAATATAATGAGCCGCCACTTGATACCAACCATAATTAACTCCTCCTGACTGTTTTTGTGTAGCTTCTGGGGATATTTCCGCAGCTAATTCTAAAGTATTAAGTATCCAATTGATATAATCTGAAGAATTAGCAAAAAATTCTTTTTGAGCTAATATGATAAACTCCGCTAACCTATCAGCGCGAATATCAGCACCAGTATTTAAAAACTGTATTTCTGTTGGGTTTAAATCTAACTTTTCTAACCTTTTTGGTGTTGCAGGTGATTTAATGTTAGCAACTTTCACCTGTACAACTTCAGGAAGTTGGCAAATTAAATCTTTAGGTGTGAATAATTCTGAGGTTTGGGGAGCAATTTTTAAACCTTTACCATCACGAACATAACCCACATCACCACTTTGAAAATACTCTGCTAGTCCTTTTTGATTTCTTTCTTCATTACCATTAATTAAATTATCCCAAACAGCAGTTTGTACATCTGTAAATTGTGGTTTTGTGACATCATTAGGAGCTAAATAAACCACACCTTGAGCAAAACAGAGCATTTCTTCCCATCCTAATTTATGGGCAAAATTAACTACTGCATTATGAATTTGATTGGTAATTAATCCCCGACAATCTCGTAAACGATGGTAAACTAATTTCTTGGAAATATTTAACCAATATAAGTGATCTCGTAATCTATCACCTTTTGTAGTTGTGATAATTTCCGCAGGATCAGATATATGTACTGCAATATCTCCAAAGGCTAATAAATGCCGTAAAATATCAGTTAATCTTTTATCCTTAATAGTGAATTGTCGCTGCTCATTTTCCCACAGAGAAATAATAGAACTACTATCTACATTAAACTGGGTATTTTGTGCTAAAAATGCTATTTCTAACAAATAATCTGGCCACTCTGTCCAAAATTCTGTAAAGTTTAATTTTGTCCCCAATTCCCTACATAAATTAATAATTTCCTCAATTTCATGGGCTTTTGGTGGTGCTTGTTCTTCCCCTTGTGCTTTCACATATTTATTATAGTCATGTAAGGCAATTCCTAAACATAATAATCTCTTTTCCTCATCTTTTAATTGCTGACGTGGTGATAAATGCAGACTCAAATTCCACGCAATTAATAACCCATTTAAAACATGAACTAATAAACTTTGATCAGGTTTATTTGCCCAACGTTGAGCATTTTCCTGGGCGTGTTGATCACCCAATTTCACTAAATTATGATAATGTACTATTTCCGAACCTCCCATAGCAGGAATAAGGGCAAATTCCCTTTCCATTGCCGGCAAAATAGTGTTAACAAATAAAGTTAAAATCGGATCTGTGTCTGCTGGTAAAGTTTCAATCAGTAAGGCTTGTAATAATGTAGGCATAGTTGTAAAATCACTTTATTTGTGGTTTTTATTTGTGGTTTTTAAAAAATGTAAGATTTACTTCTTTCACATCGTCTAATTTTCCATTTTACAGCTTCTAATAACAAAGCATCTTGATGAAAAGTACAACCATAAAATTGTCCATCACTATCTTTAAGTCTATAAAGTCCAAAGGTAGGACTTAAATACAAAGTCTGGCTAATTTGCCAATGACTATTATTAGGAGTACGGTTAACCGGAACTAAAAAACCTAATAATTTCTGTCTTTTTAAACAACGATTAACTTCTGTTTGTGGATGTCCAACAATACTTAATTTATCCACAAAAGTAAGGATACATTGTTGAATTTCATCACTAGAGCGATCGCATTCTAATTCAATATTATATCTTTGATCTGACCACTTTTGAACTTTCAGATAAACTTGAATATATTTCTCTGGAAATTCTGTATGGGAATGATCAGCATTTACCGCAGCTTTTAAAAACTCCTCCCTCTCAATTATTCCTACTTCTGCATAAGCTAATAACCTCAATAAATCATAAGTGTAAAAACGTCCTTCATCCCACACTGCAGCTTGTAAATCAGAACCACCTCTAAACCTTAATAACTCCTGTTGTACTGCTTTTCCTACTCCTTTTTCATCCTTACCTAAAGCAAACCAATGTCCACGTTTTTTATCTAGTTGTTCACCGTAAACTAAGCGTAAATCTTCCGATATTTTATCTTTTAATTGTTCAATAACTCCTGCTTTTTTACTACCCATATTAAATAACATTCCTTGCGCTTGTAAAGCACCCCAATATTTAGGATATTCTGTAAAAACTGTAGGTGCGTTAAAAACTTCTGTAATAATTTCTTGAAACTGATCACGATCATATTCTAAGTTAGTTAATTTCTCTTCTAATCTTGATTTTATCCAAGGAGTACGACCAGATAAAAGTACAAAACCCTGATAATGATTAAATCCAGAATGACGACCTAAACGCCCCAAACGCTGAATAAATGTAGCAGAATCACTCGCTTCAAAAATTAATAAATGTATCCTAAAATCAACACCCACATCAACCGCAGAAGTTCCCACAATTAACACAGGTTGCTCAGAGTTTTCTAAATCATTATGTATTTTTTCTCTCTCTTGTTTATCAATTCTACCACTAATTTCTAGGACTTTCACATCAGGAGACATTAGTTTGTTTAATTCTCTCACAGTTCTACTCACTAAAGCTACAGAATTAAGAATAATTCCGCCTCTACCTTTACCTTCTTGGTGGAGAATATTTCTAATTTGTTCATGTTCTTGAATTAACCAGTTGAAAGCGTCGCTTTCTCTGTCTAATTGTACAAATTCTAAATCAATAGGTTGACAAATTTGCCGATATCCAGGATTAGGTTTACTTTCATATTCTCCCTTAATTGATGTTACCTTAAAATCAGCATTTTTAAGGAGTTTAACAAAATTGTCCTTGGGAGTTGCGGAAGTAAATAAAACTCGCAGCGGTCGTTTTTTAGGACGATTATGGCGAATTAGTAATAAACTATTGAGAATAGCAGCTTCTTGATGTGAACCAAAAATATGAAATTCATCAGCTATATATAAATCGGGATTTCTACCTAAAGTAATCGCTAATTCTGCGCGACTATAAGCAGGATTTTGATAACGAGAATGGGTAGCTAAATGGAAAATATCAGGGTTAGTCAAAATCACAGATTTATGTTTGATTATTCTCAATAATTCTTTAAATTTATTAGTTTTTTCTCCCTGTTCTACTAATTCTGCTAACTTTGCACCATAAAGACTTTCTATCTCATCAATTTCTAGAAGATTGAATTTTTGATAATAATTGATAATCTGTCTTTTTTGATCTGCAACTAATTCAATGGTGGGATAAAGTGATATTACCTGAAAATCACTATTTAATAAACTTACTAAATAAGCAGCTAAGGATTTACCATCACCTGTAGCAGAGGTATTAAATATAATTTCTGCATCGCTGTTAATAATGGCGTGATAAGTTTCTGCTTGGTGGGAAGATAAAGGACAATTGTTACCTTCTCCAAAGTTGGGCGCTTGTTGTTTGACTTTGCAGGATTGCATACATCCCAAAGCACAAGCCCCCACACCCCTATTCAATTTGGAGTATAATGGCAGTAAAGAAATTTTCACTGTAGTTCAGTATTTGTTGGATGTGACTAATTTATTACTTCTGGAAACAGAGATGTTATCAAAAAATGACTATATCTCAGAAATTTTGGGTAGATTTGAGCAATATTATTATACTCGAATTAGCGTAAATAGAGTTCTATAAGCAATTATCAGCAAATAACACCATAAAAAGATTTATGATTATACCCATATTGTAAGGGTTTAACCTTGCTGAATCCCTAAGAGATACATAGTTTTATATTTATATTCATATTCTCATTTCCAAACCTCAGTTAAATCCAAAATAAACCCAGGTAAAATATCTTCCCCAGACAAACTCGTAGGATGTTCTAAAATTTCCACATCTTTACCTGGACGATAAATTTCTACTCGTTGATTTTTTTGATCAATTAACCAACCTAAACTAGCACCATTTTCTATATATTCCCTCATTTTAGATTGCAATTTTTCTAAAGAATCAGTTTTAGAACGTAGTTCTAGAACAAAATCAGGACAAATAGGTGCAAAAGTTTCTTTTTGTTCTAAACTGAGAGTATCCCATTTTTCTTGTTTTACCCAAGCTGCATCAGGAGAGCGATCGCTACCATTAGGAAGATGAAAACCAGTGGAAGAATCAAACGCTTCTCCTAATTTAGTTTGACGATTCCAAAACCATAATTGTCCAGCAATATCAAAGTTTCTTTTTCCAGTATAACTTCCAGTAGGAGGCATAATAATTAATTCTCCCGTAGCATTTCTTTCTAATTGTAAATCTCTGTTAGCAAGCGCCAAATCTAAAAACTGCTCATGGGAAATTTTCAATGTTATTGTAGTAGGAATATTGACCATAACTGTTGGATAAATATTATTTTTTACATTAGTTTGTGCCATCATTCCCTCCTAATTCTTTTTGTATTAGTTTCAGATTAACATTGAAGCTACTAGCAGAAGAAACCTTGAAAATACAGAATTAATCCTAATTCATCCTAATTCATCCTACGGTTAGGCGATCGCTTGCAGATTCCCAAACATAGATATATTATACCAGTTAAAATGTCATCTATAAATGATAAATCTAATCAATTAATATTTGCATTAGAAATATTAAAACTACTAGCGGAACAACCATTAAAAAAAGATATATTAATGGTAAAATTGAGCGATCGCGGTTTTGAAGCTGGTGATTTATCACAGAAAATTACTCGTGCCATTGGTAAACTCCGAGACTGTGGTTTTGAAATTAAAGCTGCACCCAACCGCCCTTATGAGTTAGTGACATCAGTGTTTCCGGTGATTTTATCTGAAGAACAAAGACAAGCACTATCAATGGCCTCTGAGTTATTGACGAGTCTGGGGTTTTCCGCAGAAGCAGGACACATTTACCAGATTGGTAACTTTAATGAAAAACTCAAGTCCCCTAATCTGATAACAGACTTTCATCCACCCACAGACTACAGTGAAGATAAAATCAATGAAATTGTACGTCATTTACAGCAACGGTTTCAGCAAAAACGCCGCTTTGTAGTTTGGTATCGCAGCAAACAAGGTAAAGAAACATTCTGGGATTTAGATAAGTCAGAACTGAGATTACATAACGGTGTACTCTATTTGTTTGCTTTAGTTCCAGACTTTCGGAGTTATCACTTAGAAACCCGACCCAATGCTGAACAAAACATTACTTTGAGAGTGGACCGCATCACCAGAGTTGGTGGAGTTTCCCAGACTCCCTGGACCTATAGTAAATTTCCTACTTTAGATATTAAATACCGTCTGACAGGAGATTTAGCGAGTTATAGACCCCGCAGACCCCATGAAACAGTTATTTCCTCACTGGAAACTACAGAATATGTTGATATTTTAACTCAAGAAGACTGTATATTTTGGTTTCGTCAAAGAATACTCCAGTACGGTGCTAGTGCTAGGGTTTTAAGTCCTGATTGGGTGGCAAAGCAAGTCAAGGATGCTTTGAAAAAAGCTTATGATAATTACATTGATTAAACATGAAAATTGTATTAATTGAGCGATCGCACCACATTATATAATCCTGTAGGGGTGAAGCATTAGCATGGTAAAAATAGACAACAAACAGACAGTTTAACAGAAGAAGGCAAAGCATTGGCAATTTTACATTATTGAAATCAATAAAGATGTTTGAGCCAATGCTTTGCCCCTACAAATGGGACAATGAAAATTGTATTGATTGAGCGATCGCACCACATTATATAATCCTGTAGGGGTGAAGCATTAGCATGGTAAAAATAGACAACAAACAGATAACCTATATTAGCGAATGCTTCACCCTGTTC
>NZ_BJCE01000126.1:0-16228 GCF_005402885.1 Sphaerospermopsis reniformis | reverse complement strand
AGTGTGCATTTTTTGGGATTTCAAGAGATGGCAAAGAAATTTTCAAATCTCCTCCTGACTCCTGACTCCTGACTCCTGACTCCTATGCCCTCACGGAAAGACTTTCTCAGCAACCCCTAATTATAGGATCGGGAAATATGAACTTGCTGTTTTTCCAAAGGATTCCTGTAACTGCATTAGTATTACTTTGGCTGGCTTACAATCTGCTAGGATGGTATTTAGCAGCGCATCAGATTGTTTGGTTAGTAGGAGCTTTTGTGGCGGCGATCGCTATAGCTATAGTCAGAAAAAGTAATTCTTGGTTAGAAAATCTTTTAGTTTTTGGTTCTCAAACTTTAGTTGTCGTCTTGGTTCTCAGTGCATCCATCGCTTTAATAGCAATTTGGTCAATTTTATTCAGCATATTTCTTATCCCATTAGCAACCACGTTGTTAGCTGATTTAGAAATGCGTTTTTCTGGATTTAGCAAAACCTATTCTTTTTGGATTTTAACATTTATTGCTATCTCAGGTTTAGCTGTTGGTGAGATGATAGACATCCTCATTTTTCCCAGTATTAAATACTAAATTTGATAAGAAGTAGGGGCGAAGCATTCGGAAAATAACCTGGTCAGAAAATTGATAATTTGTTGCCCGAATGCTGATGCTTCCAGCACGCTTCGCGAACGCCCGTACAGGAGTCAGAATGTTTGCAAATTGTGGGTTTTATTCAACGCTTGCAAAATCTGACTACTGAAAGCTGATAGGTGACGGCTGAATGCTTACCTTTGCTTTATGTTTATTTTTTCTCTAACCGAGATTTTACATCTGCTGCAAAGTCTTCATATCTTCTCAAAGGAGTTACTTCTACTTGTACATTTTGACCCATTTTTTTCATGATAGGTAAATCTAAGAGAATTTGATCCAGTGTGTCAGGTGTGGGAACATCAACAATAACAATTACTCGACGAGTTCCCACACATTTCCACAAATCTACAACAATTCCTGCTTGCTTTGCTTGTAGTGCTGCATCTGCTTCTTCACTCCAAATGGTAAAGAGTTCTTGCTGTGTCATGTCGTCGGGGTATTCAACGTGAAAATCTAAGTGATATAGCATGATTAATTTTCCTAAATTTGGTTAATTACAATTAATAAAATACTATAGATTCAGGTTTCGCGCAAAGTGTTATGATAATTTTAATTCACAGAAGTTCTAAAAGATTCCAAATAACCTACTAGACAATCTGGGGTGTCCGCATATTGGGACAAATTAGAAATTAGTGTTGTTTCCCGCAAATTTAAGGTGATTTTTATTTTTTTAGTAAAATACTTGGGATTGCCTTTATTTGCTTCTTCAATTAGTTTTTGAATAACTTTGAATAAAAAATAAATCTCAAATTTACCTCTAAAACTTTTTTGATGTTCTTGTAAACCTAGGTGATTTTGCTTTAAGTCTAGTTCTTCTTGAGTAACAGTAATTGCTTTGGTAAATTGAGTATATAAATCATTAATGCTATAGTTACTTGTGATATTATCTAAATCTATCTGTACTAACTTGGAGATATCAAGACCAGATAACTTCAAATCTGTTCTTTTTTCTCGTTGACAAGCTATCCAAATATTTAAAAGTTCAACTGCATCATGAAATTCTTTCTGAAGTTTTATATAAAGGTTTTTACAGTTATTAAAATCAATATCTGATTCAGACAGCTTAAATTCACTTCTCAGAATTTCACAAAAACTATTAATAGATGTATAGAAATTTTCTATTGAGTAACAAGGAGTTTCATATATTCCAGTTATTTCTGTATTTTTTATTGATATATCAAAATCTCTGTCTATAAAGTATGCTGCTCTAACTTGAGAGTAAGTTTTGCGATTAGTAATAATTCGATGAATGTCTAAAACTCCTTGTTTTCCGTCACAACTAAAGTAAGAGTATTTTATTGGTCTGGCAATATTTCTGATTCTAATTCCATAATACTTCTTATCATCTTCACCTTCAAAGAAGCAGTATAGAGCAAATTCATCTTGTTTGTATTGTCGGGTAAATTCAGTAAATGCTACTACTGGTCTATTTCGAGCATTTCTAAGTTTAGCTACTGACATCTATTTTTCCGTGACAAAATCATCTAAGTCTATTGCATTTGTATCTAACTCATTATCAAAAATGAATGGTGAATGCGTGACAGCTAACAGCAGTTTACACTTACCTGATTTCAAGATATCAGGAAGTAATAATCTTTGCCATTCTAGAGAAAGAGAAAGCTCAGGTTCATCAAACAAAATTATGTATTCATCATCTGAGTCAAGATAAATTTTAGAAAACAAGGATATAATTTGTTTTTCACCAGAAGATAAATTTCTAATATCTATTGGTTGATGATTTTTTTCTTGAACTATCGAAATTTCTACACTTGTTTCATCATAGACAATACGTTTTTTATGTAGATATTTATTACAAACTTCGGCAAATTTTTTAATCGAATTATCTTTTTCTCTTTGTGGCTCATATAAGCCAAGCAGTTTAGATAAATAATAAACTAATTGATTATATTCGGGAGATTTTATTTTTCCTGAATTAACCAGTTCTTCTATTTTGTTTTTATCATTTTCAGGTATGTTATTTCCTATTTTATTTAATACTATATTTAAGGTTTCAGGTTGGATACTATCCCTCATTTCTTGAGTTGGTGTAGTAACTTCAACAAACTGAGTTAACATTTCACCATTTACTTTTGGTAATAATTCTAAAGTTGCATCTTTGATATTTTTTTCAATTCTATCAAATTTTGCAATTACATCGTCCATTCCAAACTGAATTAATCGCTCATCCTCTTTACCAAAATTTAATTCTTCATTACCTAAATTTTTTAGTTCTTCTTCAATCCTTCTATAAGTAGGGAAATATAATATTGATTCATGTAAATTTTCTCTAATATTTTTTTTAATATTGATTGAATTTTGCTCAATCATTGTTCTAGCAAAACCTTTTATAGTAGTAGCTGGTATTATAATATTTCCAGTAATATTTCCAGCCATACTAACATCTCTAAATGCTACAGAGTTAAATGTTTCAATTAAAGCAGAAGCAGTTAAATCACTTTTCTTAATTTCAACACTTACTCCAGATGCAAATTCAAGAACGACCGATTCAAAATCAATGGTAATTAATCTACTAAACTTACAAGATATTGAATAGTAAAGAGCATTTAAAATGGTAGTTTTACCAGAACCATTTTCAGCAATAAGAATAACAGCTTCTTTATCAAAAGGAATTTTCATATCCTTATAGCCGAATAAGCCATTGATAGAAAATGATTTCAAATTACTAAAATTAAGATGTTCACTTAACAGCATAATTATTGATTCTGACAATTTTTGACAATTTATAGCTGTGATTTTGAGACTATTTGTTGCTTAATTTATATAGTAACTCATCTTGATAAAAGAATGAATCACAACTTACAAATTATTTTAAACCGGTGGTATTCCTTCTTCTTCCACAGGACGAATAATAGCCGGCGCTGGTGTTATTTCTGGCTGAAAAATCGCCTGTAAAGCTTGTTCTAATGTCTGTGCCATGACAATGCGGTTTTCATAGGCAACAACTACCCTAACCAAAGTTGGTAAACTATTCTGGGTTGCTTCTAAATAAATTGGCTCAACATATAATAAAGATTGTTCAATGGGAACAATTAAAAGATTACCTTGTATTGCTCTTGATCCTTGACGATTCCATAATGAAATTTGTTGAGAAATTACTGGATCTTGGTTAATTCTAGCTTCTATTTGTTCTGGTCCATAAATTAAACGTTCTTTAGGAAAATTATAAAGCAGCAATTTACCGTAATTTTCTCCATCAGAACGCGCTGCTAACCAAGCAATTAAATTTGTTCTTTCTTTTGGTGTGTAAGGAAGCAATAAAATAAATTCTTCAAAAGGAACACCAGGAAGACTGGTAATTAAATAGTAAGGTTCAACTTGACGGGGTTCAGTTCCGTAAATTTCTTGGGGTATTTGCCATTGGTCTTCCCGGTTATAAAATACTTGAGGGTTAGTAATATGATAAATCATTAACCGCTCAGATTGAATTTTGAAAAAGTCTACCGGATAGCGAATATGACTAAGGAGATTAATAGGCATATTTGTTAGCGGTTGGAACATTTGCGGGAAAATTTTTGACCAAGCAATAATTAGCGGATCTTGAGGTTGAGCAACATAAAATCTGACAGTGCCGTTGTAAGCATCAATGACGATTTTAACAGAATTACGAATATAGTTAATACCGTCTTTATTTTGATCTGAGTAGGGATAATGACTGCTGGTAGTGTAAGCATCGACTATCCAATAAAGATAATTTTTTGCACCGGGAAATTGTTGATTTTTATCATCTGGGTTGGCATCAGCGGCAACTATATAAGGTTCACTATCAAATTGTAAAAAAGGGGCGATCGCTCTAATTCTTTGGTTAATATTTCGCCGGAATAATACCTTTGTTTCTGGTAGAGAGTCCCGTGTAAATATCATTTGCCAGTCTTTTAAATATGTGGCAAATAACCACCGTCTCCATAAAGAACCTATTGTAATTCCACCGCTGCCATCGTAGGTATTATAAACGTTATCACTACCACTGGGATAATCTAATTCTTTAACTCTTGTCCCAGTCATGACATGAGTATTAGAAATTTCTCCATAATAAATTCGTGGTTCACCAATAGGAATACTTTCCCGAATAGCTGCATTAGCAGTAGTTAAAGCTGCACCATTACCACTAATATCTTTGACAAAATATTCTGGTAAACCACCAGGTGCAACTGTATTTACTGGACTTATGGTAAAACCATAACCATGAGTGTAAATTAAATTGCGGTTTACCCATGTTTGTGCTTGTTGTGGGACAGCATTATAATCTAATTCTCTGGCGGCTATTAGTACCTGACGTTTTTCATTTGTTGGGGGTTCTTGTTGGTTAGTTTGGTTGCTGATAATGTAGCGATCAATATCGGCATCAGGAAACGCATAATAAGGACGAATTTGTTGTAATTGTCGGTTAGTTTTTAATAGTGGTTCTTGATCCCAAAGCCGAATATTGCGAATAGTTAAATCATTGGCTTTGATATCTGCTTGGGTTAATTTTCCTTGGGGATTAAAGGTTTGAGCATCTATGGCTTCTAAATCAAATGCTTGACGAGTGAGGGCGATAGTGCGTTGAATATAAGGTGTTTCTCTCTGTAATTCATTGGGTTGAACTATAAAAGATTGGATAACCGCAGGTACAATAAAATCACCTGCAATTACTAATAATAAATAAATACCTAAACCATAAATTACCCATTGATGATGTTGAGATTTGGGTTTCCAAAATAAAGTTTGCCATAATAAATAAAAGGCGATCGCCACAGCTAAAACACATAACATGGTATCAGCGGGCAACTGTATTTTAACATCAGTGAAACTAGCCCCAAAACTCACACCACGGGGAGAATAAACCAGTTCATAACGACTTAACCAAAAACCAAAGGCTATCACCAACATTAAACCGCCACCTAAGCCGAATAAATGACGTTTTTGTGTGGGCGAAAACCCAGGAAAAATGCTTTGACTGATACTGTCTCCTGATACAAGATAGCTGAGAGTAACAGCAAGAAAACTATATAAAAATAAACCTATCAGCCAAAAAGCCAACAGTTCCCAGACAGGAAGGGAAAAAATATAAAAGCTGATATCTTTGCCAAATAAAGGTTCAGTGCTATTGAAAGGGGTGGAGTGCAAATACAACAAGATTTTTTCCCATTGTTGAGATATTAACCACCCAAAACCGAGACTAAAAATAATAGCGATCGCCCACAGCAAAAACTGAGAATATATCAAAAGAGCGATCGCCATCACCACAGCTAATGCAAAATACCAAACTTGCGAAATAGTTCTAATGCTCAAGTTCCAAACTATCTCTGGTCTAAATAAGATAGTAAAAGGTGAATTAACCTGATTAATTTGTCCATTCCAGTAACTTAACGCAACTTGTCCATAATGGGTGAAAATTAACCCCACTAAAAAACTCAAGCTTAACGTTAGCGGTAACAACCAGAATAATTTAATTTGTGTGTTTCCTGTCGCAATCTGCGGAGTTTGATAGACTTGCTTATACTGCGGACTTAGAAAATTTGTTAGTTCCCTACTCAGTGTAGTTTTTTCAATTCTTGCTGGCTCAATTTTCAGGGACTGGGGATATTGCCAACGTTTTGCTAAAATTAAATTTCCCAGTAAATAGATCATACTCAAGCTAACAACACCCACCCATAAAGCACCTTGAGTTATTAACCGCACCATAAAAGTTGGCAAATAACCAACTTCTTGAAACCAAAAAATTTCCGCCCCTAAATGAGAAGCTAGATCCAAGATGAGCCACAAACCCAAGCAAACGATAATAACTCTAAAGCACCATTTGAAAAACATTGATTTTCTAAGGAATAGGGAATAGGGAATAGGGAATAGGGGAAATCAAAGTTCCACATTCAAGTCATTATATCAATAGTCATGGTAGTTTTTGTACTTTAGTAAAGATCAATTTACTTAATAGTTTTTTCCCTGGGACTATTGTAATTTTCCTGTTAAGACTGAAATATAGACTTCTTGAGGGAAAATAGAGGAAAATAGAAAATATTTGTGAGCATCACCTATTTAATCATTTACAGGTATAAAATAAATAGTATACGTATTTAATTTGCACGTTAATAAACAGCATAAATACATCTATCTTTCACAGAGAAACTACAGAGTAACCAAAATTAAGGTATTATTTACTTCTGAGGGTTAATTAACGGTTAAAATTTTACTCTTTTTACTCTGTCAAAACCTCGTTAATTTTATAAACAGTAATTATGCTTACTAGTGTAGATCGTTTGTTATTTGTCCGTCGCGTACCTATTTTTAAAGAATTGCGGGATGATTTTGTCGTGCGACTTGCTTCTGTGATGATGGTTATTCCTACTCGCAGTCCAATCATATCATATTCGCGGCGAATAAATTCGCCGTTGGCACTTCCTCCACTGTAAGATAGCCAAGTGGCTTCCGTGCCTTTCGGTGATTTTCTTGTGAATATTATTCGTGAATTATCTCGTATTATTCGTAAACTGAATGAAAGTATTAGTCATTAGTCATTAGTCAGGAGATCCCGAAGGTTAGAAGCAAAAGCGCAAAGGAAGATAAAAAAATTATCAGTTCATCTTTGATGATAAAGCGATCGCTCCTCACTGTGCTGTTGGTGATAGTTCCTTGAGGGCGACATAGTGCAATACTACTCGGTTAAGCCTTTTTTGGGGCATTACCAAATTTCAAGGGTTTCAGCCTTATTTGTTTCGTTAACTGAGCAGTTTTTTGGTACAGTATTAAAAATTTTTCCATACTCATTTTTAATAGAGTAAACAATTAGCTTTAATCCATTTAATCTCTTCGATTACCTTCCAGTGCATTCCGAACTTCATCCTGTAATATTTAGCCATGAATGATTAAAAAATACTTTTCAAATAATTAGTAGTATAATAATCCAAGATACTAAGGAGTTAATTATATGCAAATAAGACTTAAATCAAAAGTTGATACACAAGGTAAATTATTGTTACAACTTCCCCAAGAATTAGCTAATCAAGAATTAGTAATAATTATTACTAATTCTTTTGAAGAAAAAATACCAACACCAGAAGAATTAGGATATCCTGCTGATTTTTTTGATAAAACTGCTGGAAAATGGGAAGGTGAATTTTTAGTTAGAGAAAATTTCGTTGATTGCGATCAAAGAGTTTGGGATATTGAATGATGATTTACTTATTAGATACTAATACCTGCATTCAATATTTAACAGGACGTAGTGAAAATGTAATTAATAAATTTAAAACCACTCATCGTGAAAATATTTGTTTGTGTGATGTTGTCAAAGCAGAATTATACTATGGAGCTTGTCGTAGCATAAAAAAAGAAAAAAATTTATCTTTATATGAATTCTTTTTCTCTCAATATATTAGTTTACCTTTTGATGGAAAAGCAGCTAAAATTTATGGTGAAATTCGTTCTCAATTATCAAAATTAGGTACTCCTATAGGTGCTTATGATTTTCAAATTGCTAGTATTGCATTAGCTAATAATCTTATTTTAGTAACTCATAATACTAGAGAATTTCAAAGAGTTGAAAATCTACAACTTGAAGATTGGGAAGTATAGTATTTGCGGTGATGTTAGTTTCTTTAGTTTCTTTGGTTTCATCAGACTAGATTATTTCAACCCTCAACACCTTGACATAACTAAATTTTAAACATTCTTGTAAAAACCTTTGGGGAATTTCTATACTTTCTCCCCAATGTTGATGAACATAAGAAGCATGAACATTAGGAATATTAGGTAAATTCCATCCTTCAAAACCTGTATTTTCTTCACAGTCATAACGATAGGTATCAAACAATGATTTTTGCGGGTTTGTAATTACATGAGAACGATGAAATTCATGTCCATAAATATTTGTACCCGCATTTAATAAAAAGCTATTTTCTAAAACCACTGCGCGACGATATCCTAAAGTTAATTTTTTATCCATTTGTGCAGATGTGGGTAATATTCCTACCATTGTCCAAGATTGATTTTCAAAATCAATAATATTTTCACACAAATACATTAAACCCCCACATTCAGCAATGGTGGGTATTCCTGATAAAATCGCTGTTTTTACTTCTTGAATAACTTTAATATTTGCTGCTAGTTCTTGTGCAAATACTTCAGGAAAACCACCACCAAAATACATTCCTTGAATATCTTTTGGTAATTGAGTATCTTTTAAAGGACTCCAAAATATTAATTCTGCTCCCAGTTTCTCTAATAAATCTAAGTTGTCTTGATAATAGAAATTAAAAGCTTGATCCCGTGCAACAGCAATTTTGATTTTTGATTTTTGATTTTCTTTTATTTCTCCGCTTTCTCTGTGTCTGTGCGGTTCGTTGATTTGAAAATTGGGAACATCTGAAGACAGAATTTCAGTTACTTGTAATAGTGGTAATAATTTTTCCCAATCAAAACAATGATCGCCTAAATCTGCAAGACGATGAATTACATCATCTAATTCTGGTAATTCTCCAGTAGGAACTAAACCCAGATGACGATCAGGAATAGTAATATTATCCTGTCTTCTGAGAACACCCAAAATAGGTAAGTTGAGAGTTTTCAAGGAATTTTTTAATAAAGATAAATGGCGATCGCTCCCTACTCTATTTAAGACTAATCCAGCAATTTTAACTCTCTGATCCAAACTACAATAACCATGTGCGATCGCTGCCACTGAACCAGACAAACGACTACAATCAATTACTAATATTACCGGGCTATCTAATAATCTGGCAACATGGGCTGTACTAGCAAAGTCCATTTGATGATTGCCATTTTCAGTTATATTGAAAGAATTACCAACACCATCAAATAAACCCATCACTCCCTCAACCAGAGTATATTCACATTCTTGGGAATGACGCTGAAAACATTTTTGAATATAACTTTCTGAAGTCAAAACCGCATCTAAATTTCGACAAGGACGACCAGTAACATACTGATGAAACATAGGATCAATATAATCTGGACCAACCTTAAAAGATTGTACTTTGACACCACGACGACACAAAGAGGCTAAAAGTGTGAGCGTCACCGTAGTTTTGCCCACTCCGCTGCGTTCTCCAGCAATAATCAAAGACATGAATTAGGTACAAGATAAAGGGAATATCACTTAATTGTATCTGATGATTATACCTGATATTCCGATCCAAAAAAGCTAACTCAAAGCATTTGGTTTTAAATTAATTTTGCCTGACTCCTGACTCCTGTACGGGCGAAGTAGGGGCGAAGCATTCGGAAAATAACCTGTGATCAAAATTGATAATTTATAGCCCGAATGCTTCGCCCTTACAGGAAAATAGCCTTGGACAAAAATTTATAATTAGTCGCCCGAATGCTTCGTCCCTACGACTCTTATGAAATTTAATCAAAGCCTAACTATAGACAAATTTACTGATAATCTGATATGCTTTCAATGTTAAAATTTTTGCTTAAACCGTAATAATGCCTTTAGTTTAACCCTTGACTCAGCGTTTTTCTTTCCTACCTTTTGACAAACATCGTCCATCGAAATTCAGATTTTCCCAATTATTGCCTCTGTTATTGATAGTGATAGCAGTTTACTGTTTTTTAGAATTGGCTTGGCCAAAGCGTTTCCTGCTTCCCGGCTTATTTGGAGAGTCAGTATTTTGTGTCAACACTCCTGATAAAGTTTTAGCATTGACATTTGACGACGGACCTGATCCAGTCTATACCAGAGCAATTTCTCAAACCCTTTTAGATTATCAAGCTCAGGGAACATTTTTTGTCTTGGGAAAACACAGTGCAAAGTATCCCCAAATTGTCAGAACTTTGGAAAAACAGGGACATGAAATAGCAAACCATACCTGGCATCATTACAATCTCAATAGTAAATTTAAAGATACTATTTCTAGAGAAATTAGGGAAACCGATATTTTAATTAGTCAATTAATCTCACGAGACAATGTTCACTTTAGACCCCCTTTTGGTCGTGCTGGTTTTGTTGTCACAAATGTTTTAAAGCAGATAAAAAAACCGATTATTTTTTGGGATGTAGATTTACAAGACTGGCGTGGTAAATCTGCCGCAGAGATGATGAAAATTTTTGAAAATAACTTTCATAATGGCTCAATCATTCTTTTACATGATTCTGATGGTGTAGCAAAAGGAGGAGTATATGCTAGTCGCCATAATACTGTAGAGGTAGTTGAGGAAATTTTGAAAGCTTATACTCCCCAGGGATATGAATTTGTGACTATATCAGAGTTGTTGAAGAGAGGAACTGTAGTTAAAGTACAAGAACGCTGTTTAAAACAATTTTCCAATAATAAAGATGGACGTGAATAATAGGCGCTCTACCGTTTCTGCTCCCTGGTTTCATTCTTTACTGCTGCTGATTTGGTTCGTTATTGGTGTAGGGTTACGTTTGACTAATTTAACCGCCAAACCGCCTTGGACTGATGAATTTGCGACTTTAGTATTTAGCTTGGGCAATAGTTTTTTACCAGTACCTTTAGATCAGGCGATCGCTCCTGATATTTTATTACAACCATTACAAATTAATCCCGCAGTTGGTACAGGAGATGTAATTAATAATCTTCTCACAGAGGATAATCACCCACCACTATATTTTATCTTGGTTCATCTGTGGATGCGGCTATTTCCCCACCCTGAAGGTTTAGTATCTTTGTTTGCAGCACGTTCTTTTCCGGCTTTACTGGGTGTGGTTTCTATTCCCTGTGCTTATTTTTTAGGTAAATTAGCTTTTCGTTCTTCATTAGTAGGACAATTAGCGGCTGCAATGATGGCAGTCTCACCCTACGCAGTATTTTTAGCACAAGAAGCCCGTCATTATACTTTGGCTATGCTGTGGGTGATGCTTTCGATAGCTTGTTTGGTAGTTGCTGTTCGTCACTTGGAAAAGCAAAAATTATTACCTTTGTGGTTAATTATTGCTTGGGTAGGAGTTAACGCCTTGGGTTTTGCTACTCATTTCTTTTTTGTGATCACTCTTGGCGCTGAAGTTGTAGCTTTGATTTTTGTGGCTTGGAAACAACAAACTCAGACAAAAACTTGGGTGTTGTTCTCTCCTCTGTGGTGGCGATTTTATTATGTAGTAGTTGGTACGGCTGTTGCTGGGTTAGTGTGGTTGCCTGGTTGGTTACAAAATCGCTACATTGGCGCTTTAACAGCGTGGATTAAAGGTGAGCGTATAGGACTAAGTTGGATTAGCCCCATTTTTCAAGCTTTAGGTACATGGATCACTATGATTTCCTTACTCCCAGTGGAAGCACCTGATTTAACGGTGTTTATTTTCTCTGGGTTGGTGATGTTAATTTTCTTTATTTGGGCAGTGCCAATTTTAATTAGGGGGATAAAAGTTCAATTACAAGCACCGGAAATTGGTTCTATTACTCAAGTATTTATTGGGGTAGTGTTAGGGGCGATCGCTTTCTTTTTCTTCTTTACTTATTTCCTGGGTATTGATATTACCAGGGGCGCTCGCTATAGTTTTGTTTACTTTCCAGCAGTAATAATTTTACTGGGTGCAAGTCTAGCAGTTTGTTATCAAAATCCCAACATCGGTAAATGGGGTATTAACGGCAAACAAGCTGTAATTCTGATTTGGGTAATGGGGTTAATCAGTGCTATTACAGTTACTTTTAATCTGGGTTATCGCAAATATTATCGCCCTGATTTATTTCTTCCTGTTATTGAACAAAATTTTTCAGTCCCGGTTCTCATTGCCACAACTCATAAAAGTTTAGTACAAACTGGGGAAATGATGGGTATAGCTTGGGAATTAAAATTCTCTGGTTTGCAAACTAATATTGAAAATACTCAATTTCTCCTCGCCCATCAAGCCCAAAACCCCAATACTTCTACTATAGCCCTAGAAAAGACTATCAAAGAATTACCACGACCTTTTGATTTATGGTTGGTTAATTTTCATGCTCCCATTAGTCAGGAAGTGGAAAAATGTCTGCTTGATGATCAAAAGTTGCCAGGAATATATGGGTATGATTATAAATTGTTTCACTGTAAATGAACTGTTATGGCAGAGCAGTTTCCCATCATTGAAGTTCCCCTAAGTAGGGGTTGCTGAGAAAGTCTTTCCGTGAGGGCATAGGAGTCAGGAGTCAGGAGTCAGGAGTCAGGAGGAGATTTGAAAATTTCTTTGCCATCTCTTGAAATCCCCAAAAATGCACACTTTTTCCGGTATACCCTTCAAAACCCTTGCACTAATTTCTGTGTTTATCAGCCTCTAACCTTTGATATATCAAGGTTTTAGGTTTATTCAGCAAACCCTAAGTAGGTAGGCGTTGAAATTTATCGTTGTGGCAAGGCAGGAGGGATGAGGTTTTTAGGCATTTTACATTTTGTTACATAACTTGTTTTTTTCATGCCGACTTACTTAGATGCTTCTCAAGATATTGAGGATTTAGGAACAAAAGAAAAATTTTGGTTTTATCACCCAGATTTGGGGCGCTGTCTATTTTGGCAAGGCTTAATTTGTAAAGGGAATATCAGGTGATTGTATCTGATATTCCCCTAATTTTGGTTTTACTTCAATCAGTGAAAACTGTTGATTTTTAAAGTTTATGATCGGCTAAAAAAGCATCAACTTCTTCTGCTGTGGGTTGGGATGCGATCGCACCTGGTTTAATAGTAGTCAACGCCCCTACCGCACTAGAGTATGTAACAACTCGTTTTGCTGTTTCTGCATCTCTCAAACTATGAATACCCAACTTACTCAACTGATGGAGAAACCCAGCTAAAAAACTATCTCCTGCACCAGTGGTATCCACCACAGGTATAGAAAAAGCTGGTAATTTACCTTCATTCTCACCTAAACAATAAGCACAACCATTTTCGCCATCGGTGACTAAAACTCCTTCTAATGAGTTCAATCTGTAAGTAATTGCTCCAGGGTCTGTAGTATCAAACAACCATGATGCTTCCTCTTTTGTGAGTTTGATAAAATCAAAACGTGGCAATAATGCTGCAATTTTTTGCTTTGCTAAATTAGCATCTTGCCAAAATACAGGTCGCCAATTCACATCTAAGATGATTTTCAAATCATATTGTTCCGCTAATTTCAATGCCTGATGAATAGCAGCCTCACTTTCAGGATAAGCTAATTCCAAAGTCCCCAACACCAAAAAATCAGCATCGTTAAACAGTGATTCTGGTATTTGTTTAGCTTGTAAGCGGGTGTCGGCAAATTCGCTAGTATCATATTTACCAAAACCAGCAAAAGAGCGATCGCCGGTCAAATCCCTGACTACATAAACTTGTCGCGTTGGTGCTGTCGGATGACGTTGCACACCCGTTGTATCTACACCTACATCTTGTAATAACTTCACCAGTGCATTACCTGGTTGATCTTCTCCTACAGCACCAATAAAACCTGCGGGCATTCCCAGTTTAACTAAAGCACAAGCCACATTAGCTGGCGCTCCCCCTGGGTAGGGAGTCCAAGAATTGACTTCTTCTAGCTTTAGCCCCATTTGATCCGCTAAACAATCAAACAAAACTTCGCCTAGACACAAAACATGGGGATTACTCATATCATTTTCGATTTACGACTTGGGATTAGGAATATGTATAAAATGTATAAGCATCTTTATTCCTTTGTCTCCAGTTAACCATAAAATAGCAGTTTTTATCACTTTATATAGTACATAATGCTATAAAAACCCAAAATTTACCACTGAAGTAACACTGAATATTTACTGATGAATAGGTTATATTTTATAGAAATTTTGCTTTTAAGAAAATTAACCTTCAGATTAAATTCCCAGAAAATATTGACTTTAGTATTACTAGGAACATTTACAACGTCTAGCTCTGAGAGAATCTTTTAGAATTAGAAAGAGTGATTAAGTACATATACCAAGGGAGAAATAAATAAGCCATGGCTGCTAATGAGTCTGGGACCCCTGTTAGTCTGTCAGACAGAGAACTGCAAATTATCGACTTAGTGGCCGCAGGCTTAACTAACCAAGAGATTGCAGCAAAACTGGAGATTAGCAAACGTACAGTTGATAATCATATCAGCAACATTCTCACCAAAACAAAGACAGATAACCGAGTCGCTTTGGTTCGCTGGGCTTTACAGTGGGGAAAGGTCTGTTTAAACGATGTGAATTGCTGTACATTACCTAACTACAATGATTCAAATGTGAGTTAGTTTATTAATATGAATCCCTGTGGATGCTGAAAAGTTCAACCATTTTGGATTTTCGATTTGGGTTAGCGAAGCGTAAGCAGCGCAGCGAGTATTTGAGATAGGTACAACCGACAAAGAGCGGGGTATTGAGCTTGCTTCTGAAGTACAAGTACCAAAACACCTCAATCAAAATCCAAAATCTAAAATCTAAAATCTAAAATTGGCAAGATCAATTTTGAGGTTTACAGATTGTTCTCCTCCTCACCTTTATTTTTCAGTGTGAACCTCTACCACAAGTTCCGTGACTTTATCTAGTAAAAGTTGATGCTCTGGGAATCAGCGAATTTTTGCGATCGGAACTGACATACATATCAGAATTTCTCGTTTGATTTAGGCCAAAGGGTTTAGCATTGCTAAACCCCTACTGACTCATGACTCCTGCTATTTTTCAACAAAAATTAGCAATAATCTAGTTGTACAAGCGTTACATTGGAAAGAAATCTATATTACTTTATCCGCTTGGGGGAAAATGAATACTCCAACTTCTTATGCAAATAGCTCATTTCCCTTTAACTTTTTTAATCTTGACTTGATAGCACCATCACCAAACCAAGATACCGACTTACTACAACAGCTATCTTTTGTACCCGGTTTACAAGAAATTCTGACGTTGCGTCAGGTTCACGCCCTAGAACACGCTACTGTTTGGGTTCTGAGTGAAATAAAAAGTGTTGATTCTTCTCCCAAACAGCCTACTCATGTACAGTTTGATAATGAATCATTAAGTGGTTTATCCACAGAACAGGGATTTTACCTTTATGGTGATGTAAATATCAGTTATTTACGGCGTGCAGTAACACTAGCTCAATATCGTCTTACCAACGGAGAATGGGATTTAGCGGTACATCCCCGTTGCGGTACAAATTTATCTGTAGCAATGTTGTTAACTGCTGGATTTGCTATGGGTGTGTCTGTGATGCTACCATTTAGACCTGTTGAGCAACTAGTAGGTTTAGGATTAGCTGCAACTACGGCTTCTGAACTTGCTCCAGATTTAGGTGCTTTCGTTCAACGTTATTTAACAACAGCTATCCCCTTTAACCTCGCAATTGAAAATATCATTCTTACACGGGACACTTGGGGACGTGAAGCGCATTTTGTTAAGGTAAAATGGCGGCAGGTGACTGGTGATTGGTGACTGGGGACTGGTGACTGGTGACTGGGGACTGGTGACTGGTGACTGGGGACTGGTGACTGGTGACTGGGGACTGCTGACTGCTGACTCCTATCTGCTATCTGCTATTACCAAATACCAATTACCAATTACCAATTAGCAAATACCAATTACCAATTACCAATTAGCAATTACCAAATACCAATTACAAATTACAAGTTCTCTAATACCAATTACCAATTACCAATTACATAACAAAAATCAACAATTAACATATACCAATTTATAATC
>NZ_BJCE01000125.1:0-16301 GCF_005402885.1 Sphaerospermopsis reniformis | reverse complement strand
GGGAATAGGGAATAGGGAATAGGGAATAGGGAATAGGGAATAGGGAATAGGGAATAGGGAATAGGGAATAGGGAATAGGGAATAGGGAATAGGGAAGAAATTTATTCTTATTATCCTGACTCCTGCCTCCTTATTTACTGGTTTTTAAAGCTAACAACATTTCCATTTGAGCAGTAGATTTATTGGGGCTATGAACAGTGACACCCAAACCACGAATAGAACCCAGGATAGCACTGATATCAGGAGGTAGGGGTTGACCTGCGGTAGCAAAACGAGTAATTACAGAGGTGGTGTTATCCATATCTAGATAGAAATAACCACCGTTGGGTTTGGGTAAAGAACCAGTTACGGTTTTAAAGGTGTCGCTATTATTCAGGGTTTGACCTTTGTTATCTGCTATTGTTTCGCCAACAGGTCCACCAAGAGCTACAAATACGGTATCCTGATCTAACCAACCATGTGATACTAAAGCGCCTTGAAAGGGAATTTGCCATTCTGTGATATTTTTACCAGCAATATTTCTTTGAACTACCTTGAATGATTGCTTTTTGGCGAGGTCATCTAGTTTGGTGAAAGTGGTTTCCGCTGTTTTGCGATCGCTCGTATCAAATACCATCCCTCCCCCAAAACCAACATTTGCTAACCCACCTTGACTAGATTGAACCGCACCAAAAGCAAATTCCCCATCCATCCAACTAAAAATATCTTTGTCTAAATCAATATTGACAAATTGTTTGAGTTGTCCGCGAGTCTGTTCAACTGCTTGCTTAAATTCAGGATAATCTTTTGATTGTTCTAAGAAGGTTTGCCAACTACGATTTATATTCTGCCCAGTGACTAGAGCAATGGTGTCACTAGGAAATTGTCCTACTATTTTAGCTGGAGTGCTTTGATATTGAAATTTACTCAGTTGGGGATCTAAGTTAACAACCGCTTTTAACCGCAGTCCAGCATCATCAACACCAACACCAGCTACTAGGGATTTTACTTGCTGGAGTTGTGCCAAAGTTTGCGGCTGCAATGGTCTACCTTGAGTATTGAAAGCTGCTAATTGTTGTGCCATGTTGGCGTAATCTGGCACATAAATTTGAGCCAGGCTGTTTTCAACATCTACGCCTTTAGCTAAAATGCTACTTGCTCCTTCTTTACTAGCAAAAGAAGGTTCTCCCTTATAGGTGTCAATCGCTTTTTCTACAGTTTGTTTTTCTGGTGCTACCAATATATGAGTATTGTTTAGTACAGTAACATAAGTTGATTTACTTTTATTTTTACTGCCAATAATTTTCTGACCTTTATAGTCTGATTCTTCAATTTGTGTGTTTTTTTGCTCTTTTAATTTGTTAGCAAAATTCAAAGCATTGAGTTTATCTTTGATACCCAATACTAACAGAATATTTGACTCTTGCTGGACAGATGGAGTTGACTGATTAGGTGTAGTAGGTGTGGGTGGCAGTACAGCAATCATCACACCACCGATCCAGGGTTTAATGTCTGTTTCGTAAGAAATATTACTATCATTTAATATTTCTTCATTGATATCCTGTAGAATTTTTGCTAATATTTCTTGCGCTTGTGGAGTGCCAAATTGCTGTAACTTATCCCAAGATTGGGGATCAGTGTTAACATATGTTGCCATCAAGGCATTAGCAGGTACTACTTTAGCACTGCTTATGGGGCTGGAAGTATCACCCAAGGGTGCTTTCAAATATACGTAAGCAGCTATACCTCCCACAACAACTATAGCCGTGCTAATAGCGGGAACTAGAAATTTTGATTTGCTTTCAGGCATTGTTATTGTCCTTTGTTGCGTAAAATAGGAAAAGTATGATTCAGATGCTATGGATACAAAATTAATAGTGGGGTTTTGGGACTTTTCAGCAATTTTGACTAATTTAGCGGAACTTACTGAGACGATTGGTATTTACATACAAAAATAGTTTTGTCGTTGCTCTCAAAAAGACTTCAATGGAGTCTAGAGTAAATCCGTAAATGCTATCTTAATTTGATATGCAAAAAGTAGTCAGATTCTGAATGACAAGTTATTCTAAGCTATAAGAATAATTGTTAGTATTTGTAATCGATGGAAAGCCATCACTGTGTGATGCTAGAAACTCTTGTCCCGATGATGCAAACCTGCAGAATCTCAGATGAGATCAAGACTTGGACACTGGGTAGCAAAATGAGACAATTGATTTAATTGATTACATCCCAGAGAAAATCCTGATCAAATTACCATTTTGATTTGGGAGAGGCATCTACAGATCGCTATTGTTATGACAGTTTCAGGATTACAAGGTCAGTAATAAACAATGTTGAAATTTTATTTTGATACAGAGAAAGCAAGACACAAATCTTTTGAATTGCCGGGGGCTAAACCACATTATAATCCCGATAGACCGGGACAGGTAGAGCATATTTTTCTGAACCTCAGTTTGGATATTCCCAACCAAAGTTACAATGGTAATTGTAGCATTCGCCTATTGCCAATCCGTAATAATATTGATAGGTTGACATTGGACGCTGTAAATTTAAATATCCAATCTGTACAGGTTGACGAGGTTGAACAAAAGTTTGACTATGACGGGGAAAAACTGTGTATTCAATTATCTCAACCTACGCAAATTGGTAAGAGGTTGTTGATAGCGATCGCCTATTCTGTGGAAAAACCCCAAAGAGGTATTTATTTTATCCAACCAGATAAGCACTACCCCCACAAACCTACCCAAGTCTGGACTCAAGGAGAAGACGAAGATTCTCGTTATTGGTTTCCCTGTTTTGACTATCCAGGACAGTTATCAACTTCAGAAATTCGGGTGCGTGTTCCTAAACCACTGGTGGCAATTTCTAATGGTGAATTAATTGATACTGTAGATGATGGAAACTATAAAATTTACCATTGGTCTCAACAGCAAATACATCCTACTTATTTGATGACGTTAGCTGTAAGTGATTTTGCGGAAATAAAAGATCAATGGCAAGGTAAACCTGTTACATATTACGTAGAAAAAGCTAGGGAAGCAGACGCTAACCGCAGCATGGGTAAAACTCCCCGCATGATCGCATTTTTGAGTGAAAAGTATGGTTATTTATACCCTTTTCCCAAATATGCTCAAGTTTGCGTGGATGACTTCATTTTTGGGGGGATGGAAAATACCTCTACCACGCTGTTAACAGATCGCTGTTTGTTGGATGAAAGAGCATTATTAGACAACCGCAACACCGAAAGTTTAGTAGTGCATGAATTAGCACATCAATGGTTTGGTGATTTACTGGTAATTAAACATTGGTCCCATGCTTGGATTAAGGAAGGAATGGCTTCCTATTCTGAGGTAATGTGGACTGAACATGAATATGGTGCGGATGATGCTGCTTATTATCGCTTGTCGGAAGCTCGCAGTTATTTAAGTGAAGATAGTAGTCGCTACCGTCGGCCAATGGTAACTCATGTTTACCGTGAAGCGATTGAACTTTACGATCGCCATATTTATGAAAAAGGTTCTTGTGTTTATCACATGATCCGTGCAGAATTGGGAGAAGAATTATTCTGGAAAGCTATCCAAACCTTTGTTGTTGATCATGCTCATCAAACTGTAGAAACCATAGATTTATTAAGATCAATTGAAAAAGCAACAGGTAGAAATTTAGCTTTCTTATTTGATCAATATGTTTATCGTGGTGGACATCCTGATTTTAAAGTTGCTTATTCTTGGGATGGTGATGCTAACTTAGCAAAGGTGACAGTTACTCAAACCCAAGCTAGTGATGATCAGGATTTATTTGATCTGAAAATCCCCATTGGTTTTGGTTATAAACAGCAAAATACTGATTTAAAGATTTTTAATGTCCGCATTAATGAACGGGAACAAAGTTTTTATTTCCCATTAACAGAAAAGCCCGATTTTGTTAGTTTTGATGTGGGTAATAATTATCTCAAAACCGTAGTTTTAGAATATCCCATACCAGAGTTAAAAGCACAGTTGGAATTTGATCCAAATCCTATTTCTCGGATTTATGCAGCAGAAGCATTAGCGAAAAAAGGCGGTTTGGAAGTTGTCAAAGCTTTATCCGTAGCTTTGAAAAATGATCCTTTTTGGGGTGTGCGGGTAGAAGTTGCTAAACAATTAACGGAAATTAAATTAGATCAAGTTTTTGATGGTTTAGTTTCTGGGTTGCATGATGATAATCCTTTTGTCCGTCGTTCTGTGGTAGAGTCCTTATCTCAAATCAAAACTCATGCTAGTTATAAAAATGTCAAAGAATTGGTACAGCATGGGGACAAAAGCTATTATGTAGAAGCTGCTGCTTGTCGGAGTTTGGGAACAATTGCTGCTGCTAATTTAGATGATAAACCCCACGAAGAAAAAGTGATTAAACTACTCAAATCTGTTTTAGAAGAAAGAGCAGGTTGGAATGAAGTAGTTAGAAGTGGTGCTATTGGTGGTTTAGCAGAATTTAAAACTTCGGAAAATGCTTTAAATGTCTTGTTGGAATACACTAAATTAGGCGTTTCTCAAGCATTACGTTTATCTGCGATTCGCGCTTTAGGTAAAATTTCTGTAGGTCAAAGTCCAGCTAATATAGAAAGAATTTTAGACCGATTAGCAGAAATAGCGAAAGAGACATTCTTTTTAACTCAAGTAGCGGTGGTGACAGCTTTAGGACAAATGGAAACTCCCAAAGCGATTGGGATTTTACAAAGTTTAGCTGATCAAACTCCTGATGGTAGGGTGCGACGTTATGCTGAGGAAGAAATTCCTAAAGTACAAAGAAATATTGGGACTGAAAAAAGTTTGAAACAAATGCGGGAAGAATTGGATCAATTGAAAAAACAAAATCAGGAGTTAAAAAGTCGGTTAGAAAATTTGGAGGCCAAGTCCAAGCAGGGAAATTAGGAGGATAATACACATTATTAATAGGGGTTTAGCAGTGCTAAACCCTGACAGGATTCAGAAGTAAAAATGTCTTTTTTTGTATGTTTGAATAAATCAAAAGTGGTGAAAAAGCTAGAATTATCCCTACTTTCCTCCTGTTTTGCGTAAGTCCTGTATTCCTAAAACTTCCTCAATCTAAGTATTGAACCAAGACAAAAATGTATTTTTTTTTTGCATAAAATTAGTATAATTACTGTTTGTACTTATACTGAAATTGATGCAATATATATAATCAAGGCTAAATCAAAAACCAAAGAAAGATAAATCACTATTGAATGCTAAGACATATCCTGAATCATATTTGCCGAGTTAGACACTGAACTTTTAACTTATCTAGATGTAGATAATTTTATACTGCGGTAAAAGTTTTGATAAATCAACCTTTACCGAAAATAGGCTACAGCAGCTTTTTGATCACAAAAAATAGAGGTTTGATACATGATAGAAGTACCAGCAAGTTTATTTTATGTGGCGATCGCCATAGTTTTTATACTAGGATTCATTTGGGAAATAATTACAGTAATAAAATATTGTCAAGAATCTAATTTTATTAAGAAGATAATCAAAGAATTAGAAAGAGATACTTATGTTGAAAGAAAATGGATTAACGAGCATTTAGAAACAGAAAATAATTATCATAGAAATCCTCTAAAAACCAATGATAAATACATCCTCAAACAATATCCAGATATATTCCATCAATCGACACGCAGTAATTTAAGATTTATTAGTACAATTTGTACATCCATTGGAGTCTTAGGAACATTTTATGGTATTCAATCAGGAATAGCAGATATTCCATTGAGTAGCTTAAATCAAACAGATGCTTTAATGAAAGGAGTAGGAACATTATTAGCAGGAATGCAAACAGCATTTTCTACTTCATTAGTGGGGTTAGGACTAGGAAGTGTATTTACTATTATTCTATTTTTCACAGACTTCATTAGACAATCACGACATGACAACCTAAGACAAAAATTACATAAAATTACCGTTCCTAAAAAAGATAATCGAGAAGATGCAATCAACAGTTTAAAAGAAATCGCTGCAAATTTTAGAAACTTTGATTTTAACGCCAGTTTCAGAGCAATCCAAGCATTACAACAAGTAGCTGAAAAACTGGATGCAGAAACTATTGGTATAGAAGTAGGAAAAGCTGTTAGTATTCAATTAGATAAAACCATAGAAACCAGATTAACGCCCGCATTTAATCATATTGCCGATTCCCAAAAAACCCTAACCCAAATTACCACAACTCAAAAAAATGTACTCGAAAACTTAATTAGTGAAATGAAAAATCAACTAATTATTCCAGTAGTAGAAAGACTAGATCAAAGTGCGATATTAACTCAACAAGCATCAGCAGCAGTCACAAAATTAAACAATGAATTAGGGGGAATATCTGAAAAATTAGCTAATTCAATCGTCACAATTCAACAATTTCAACAACAAACATTAGGAGAGTTAAATAATTTTGCCAATAGCTTACAATCTACCTTACATGATTTCCAAACAGAGACAACCAACGTTTTACAAGAAACTGGAGTTGCTATTACTAAAGCAGTAGAAACAAGTATTACAGGAATGGAATCTCAACGGGAAGCATTCCAAAAAAGTGCAGAACAAGCAGCGGATACATTTAAAGGAATTAGAAGAGAATTAGAACAATCTTTAACAACTCAATCTGAACAACAAAATCAAATGTTAACAAGGGTTTATTCTGCATTTTCACAAATTATCACTGAAACCAATGAAAGTTTTAAAACTCAAACTATAACTTTAGAAACAGTAGGTAGACAAGCATCACAATTAATGAACAGTGCAAAGGAGAATTTAGAACAAACATTATCAAATATTGATCAGACATTACAACAAACCCGCGTCACAGTACAAGAAGAATTACAAAGGTTTAGAATTGAATATCAAAACAGTTTAAATCAATTCTTTAATGATCAAAATCAACTCCTAGAAAGTACATTAGGAACACAAAGAAATGCTTTACAGGAAGTAGTGAATGATTTACGCAAAGCTTTCCAAGAAGAAACCGAACGCAGAAAATCATTAATGAATGATTTAACTCATACAATAAATGAAGTTACCAGAGGTATGAATGATATTAGCACAGCAACTAATAATATGCACAGCAAAATACAAGTAATACAAGAATTTACAGCAGCAATGGGTTTACATTCAGGAGAAAGAATAACTCAACTCCAAGAATTATCTCGGAATATTGGTACAGTAAGTCAAGATTTTAATAATCTTCTATATAATTGGCGAGATCATCTCGATCAATATCTAGATAAATCAACAAAATGGCAAACTGAATTTTTTAAAGAAGCTGACAGTTCCATGTCAAGATTATGTAGTAACATTTTAGAAAATGCAAATAACGCATTAGTCAAAATTGAAAATGAACGTCGATTAAATTAACGTAGGTTGGGTTGAACGAAGTGAAACCCAACACACCTTTTCAAATCAAATGTTTGGTTTATTTGCATCAATTCAACCTACACTTTTGAAATATTAGCTTTACTTGTTGGGTTTCCTTACGTCAACCCAACCTACAAAAAATAATTAGCAGGTAAATTATCTCATGTTCAATCATTTAAACATTTTCAAAAATCAAGATGATCAAGAAGAAGATCCCGCAATTTATCTTTCTATCGGTGATTTAATGTCATCGTTATTAATGTTTTTTGCACTACTTTTTATTTCCGCATTAATTCAGCTTAATCAAGCACAAAAAGACATTACCAGAATTTTAATAGGTGAGTTAGAAGGACAATTAAAAGCTAATAATATTGAAGCAAAAGTTGATCCAAATACCGGAGATATCAGTTTAAGAGATAGCATCTTATTTGAAACTAATAGCGCAAAATTAAATCCCCAAGGTGAAAAAACACTGCAAAAATTGATTCCCATTTATAGCAAAGTAATTTTTGAAACTCCCAGAGTGAAAGATCAAATTGAAAGAGTAGTTATTGAAGGCCATACAAGTGCTTATGGTAAAGCTGATTTCAACATGGAATTAAGTTTAAACAGAGCTTGGCAAGTTGCCAAATATACATTATATACAATGCCATTTCCTAACAAAACTCATAAATCACAATTAGAGAAGAAAATCATGGTAGTAGGAAGAGGTGAAAATGATGCAAAAATAGGAGATTTACCAACAGATAGAAGAGTAGTATTTCGGATTCAGTTTAAAGGACAAGATTTGAGTAATTTAAATCAAGCAGATAATTAGAAAACAATGCTCCACAAAGACTTCAACCTTAAAGAATTTAGTATACCAGATCATCAACCCCATAGATTAATTGAACTCGCTGCAAAACAAAAACCTAGTAATATTAATTTATCTATATCAGCATTGCAAGAAAAAATTGATCAGAATAGAATTAAAGATATTAGTTTAATAGAATGGATATGGTGTATTGATAACGATCAAATTTGGGAAGCAATACCAGAAGAAGAAAGAAAACAATTAACTTTAAGAATTTGGCGTATATCCCAAGAAAATAAATGGTTATATTTTACCTTAATTCGTCGGTTAGCTTGGTTTTATCATGGACAAAAAAATGTAATCACATCGCACTTAGTTAATGGGTTTCTTCTGTGGAGTAATTCAATTTCTGTCAAGGATAATCTAGTTATTAAAATTTTGGTTGCTTTGGGAGCAAATGAACCGAAAAAAGCAATGGTAAAAATTATTTGTGACCAAAACTTAACTCATAATGAACTATTGCCAAAAATCAATCATGTTCTCCCGAATCTTACCATATTTAAAGATTATGTTTTGGAAATAGCACCTTATTTTACAAAACAGCTACATCCAGTTACGTTAGATAAAGTTAATTGGTTATTACGTTGTTTTGAACAAATGGAGGAAACTGATCAAATTAAATCTGTAGAATATATTTTAAATCATCTTTCTACATCAATAGTTGGTAGGTATCCAGAGTTAGTTAATTGGTTAAAAACCAACTATCATAATTCTAGCAAACAATCAAAATTATCCAGTCAAGCTAGACAGAAGTTAAGAATTTGGATTGGTGCAGTTAATTATCAAGACTTTTCTAATTTAGTAGATTTAATTGCTCAACGAATTGGTATCACAGACAAAGAGGAAAACCAGTTAAACAAACGTCAAGGATTTTGGGCTAATTATAGCAATAGTTTTATGAGAATTAAAATTTTATTACCTATGCAATCTTATGAAATTATCAATCATGATTTGAGAGCAGATCAAGATGTTCAAAGACTACGATCAGATGGTAGTGATGAGACAGAAATATGTATTTTTGATTTAGGAGAGAATGGTTTTATTGTCGAATTTTTTAGAGGTAGAGGAAGTGAAACTAGAATTTTTCCTCAAAATGATTATATCGAAAGTGTTTTATTTGGTTCTCAACCATTATCCGTGAAAAGAATTAGAAAATTAGGAGGGGAAGCACATGATCATGCTTTAGCTTGGCAATGGTCTTGCGAACAATTATTAAGAACTAAATATCAAATTCTGCCAAATACAGGAACTACATCTTTTATCGGATTACCACCAAAATATGGTAGATATGATACTAGTTTAGGTTTACCTAATCCTGATGATCAAAAATTAAATGAACGTCAAAATCAATTACAAAAATGGAATCGGATCATTAATCAATTAGAATTAGAAGCCAAACGATCATCATATTAATCAGATTTCAATCAAAATCTATCGAAAACTGTTAGTTATCTGTATCTTTGTGCTTTAAATATCCATTAATTAAATAAACATTCAGTAAATAACCATGAAAGATATATTTCAACAACCATCAATAGAAACATTAGTAAAAGAAATTGTCGCCTTAAATCATGCTTGGAAAGCAGCAGGAGAAATATTTGGAGAAGAAAGCGAAATAGCTAAAAGTGCAAGAGATTTAAAAGGATCTTTACAAACAAGATTATTACGTACCTATCCAAATCAAGTTTATTTGAGAATAGATCAAAAAAGTTCACAAGAAGCAGGAGAAGAAGTATATAGTTTGCGTTTAGTAAATCCAATTAATAACCGTGATAATGCAGAACATTTACCTGTTAGAGTTGTCAAAAAATTACTTTCCCAGGACGAAATTAATCAATTGGAAAAATTTAATAATTAGGGAATCGGATAATATTTATATATTAATCTATTTCGGATAGTTTCAACTGCACTATATTAATAAATATCAAAATTCTCTAAACAACAATATATCTCATCTTTATATACCTAAAAACCCTGTATGAGATTTTCACCACCATCCTACAAAACCTGAATATTCACAAATAACCATCAACTAACCTGTATGGGATCGGATTTTCAAGATATTTAATGTCAGATTTGATACTAAATTATACCGCATCAAACATTAAGAAATAATAAAATACTCTCGCTAAGAGACAAAAGTTTGTACTTTTATAAAGTATAATTAAGAAAAACATAAACTAATCTCAACATTCAAGATAGGTTGAGTTTATCTATAGCTTCCATCAAAAACCAACAATACACTTGAGCAACAAGTAAATTGTCAATCAAGTAGTCAGAAAATTCTCAAATTCCCAGTTGTAGAGGCAAAAAAAGACGTGGGTCAGTATCAACCTGCTCAACTAAAGCAGTATAATCCAGAAGCGATCGCTCGTTACTATCGTTACCGTCCCTGGTTAGCTTGGGGCAGACTACTGAGAATCATCTTCTCCTTTGCAGGCTTTCTACTCAGCCTCAAATGGGATGAATGGCAAAACCAAGTTGAGCAGAATAAGGGTAAACGAGCTACCCAGTTGCGACAACTGCTCACAAACCTCGGACCGACATTTATTAAAGTGGGTCAAGCCCTTTCGACTCGGCCAGACTTGATCCGTAAAGACTTTTTAGAGGAACTGGTAAAACTACAAGACCAGTTACCACCCTTTGACCATGACCTAGCGCAACACATTATTGAAACTGAACTCAACCGTTCCATTGACGAGATATTTAGCGAACTTTCCCCGAAACCAGTGGCTGCGGCTAGTTTAGGTCAAGTTTACCGGGGTCGTCTCATCACTGGTGAGGAAGTAGCAGTCAAGGTACAACGCCCGCACCTGCGTCCAGTAATTACAAAAGACTTATATCTAATGCGTTGGGCAGCAACTTGGCTGAGTCCTTGGTTGCCCCTCAATCTCGGCCATGACCTCACATTAATCGTAGACGAGTTTGGCACGAAGTTATTTGAAGAAATAGACTACATGAACGAAGGTCGGAACGCGGAAAAATTTGCCACCAACTTCCGTGATGACCCCCAAGTAAAAGTACCAACTATTTACTGGCGTTATAGTAGTAACCGTGTTTTAACCCTAGAATGGATTAACGGCTTTAAACTCACAGATATCCAAAGCATTCGCCAAGCAGGTTTAGATCCCGAAACCATTATCCAGATTGGTGTTACTTCTGGTTTGCAACAATTATTAGAACATGGTTTTTTCCATGCTGACCCCCATCCTGGTAATTTATTTGCTGTTCCCGATGGTCGCATGGCTTACATCGACTTTGGCATGATGGACCAGTTGGAGGAAACCACAAAGGAAACCTTAGTAGATGCCTTAGTACATCTTGTCAACAAAGATTATACTGACTTAGCGGAAGACTTTGTAAAATTGGGCTTCCTCGCTCCAAAAACAAATATTGCTCCCATTGTTCCAGCATTAGAAGCAGTTCTGGGAAATGCCATTGGTAAAAACGTCGGTGATTTTAACTTTAAAACCATTACCGATGAATTTTCGGAATTGATGTATGAATATCCTTTCCGAGTTCCCGCTAAGTTTGCTTTAATTATTCGTTCTTTGGTGACACAGGAAGGTATTGCTTTAACCCTCAACCCCAATTTTAAAATTGTGGAAGTAGGTTATCCCTACATAGCACGACGGTTATTAACTGGTGAATCTCCCGCATTAAGACGACGGTTATTGAACGTGCTATTTAAAGATGGTAAATTCCAATGGCAGCGTTTAGAGAATTTGATTTCCATTGCGCGGACTGATCAGCAATTTGATGTTGTTCCAACAGCCAGAATGGGTTTACAGTATTTACTATCGGAAGAAGGTAAATTTTTACGTCGTCAGTTAGTTTTAGCATTAACTGAAGATGATCGTTTACACACTGATGAAGTACAAAGATTGTGGGATTTAGTCAAAGATGACTTACCGCCAAATCGGTTATTAAATGTAGCTGTCGGCATTTTAACCGAGTTATCGAGAGAAAGTGTAGCAGCTATTTTGCCAAAAGCAACATCTCTAATTTCGTTTACTGAAAAACAGTAACAACGTTTAAATTATTTGCATAAAAATCAGGAGTCTTCATGTATTATTATCCTCTGCAACCTCCTTATATCTTGCTTTTGGTTGGTTTCCTCATGGCTTTAACTTCTGGTTTTGCTTTGTCAGGAACATTAAAAGTAATTGTCCAAAAATGGCCAAATAACAATCAAGAACCTATTAAATCTAGTGCTTCTTTAAAGCAATTGTTAGTACCATTTATTGGTATTACGGGAGGCGTTTGTTTATTTATGTCTTCTGGTTTAGAAATATTTGGTTTTCCCTCTCCCCTAGCTTTGGGTATTGGTTTACCTTTGAGTTTGGGAACTTGTGTGTTTGTTTGGTTTCAGTTAGGTAGTTTGCTGGAATTTGTCAGCAGTCGAGGAATGCAATCTTTAGATTTGGATTCTTGGTCTTAATAACAATAATTCAGGAGTCAGGAGTTATTTATTTTGGATTTTGGATTTTGGATTTTGGATTTTGGATTGTTTTGTCAAATCTAATCTAAAATCTAAAATTTTCTTCCCCATCTCCCTATTTCCTTTACTAACGAAAAACTTTTTGCTGCCACCTTTATCAAGTCTAATTACTTGTGCATTTGCCTGAACTTGAAAATCTGCTTTTTCACGAACTTTAACACGAATTTTAATTAATTAGGTTTTTAATCTGTTCATATTCTCTTGTCTCATTAGCAATTGACTTGACTAACCTGATTCAATTCAAAACTTCTAAATAGGCTATAGTTATGAATGATCAATATCAAGCATCCATGTGTGTGGGAGGTAAAGAAAGCAATGCAGGTAATCCGACTATCAGCACTTTCTGACAACTATATATTTATGCTGTACGATTTACAGCATAATATTGCTGCTGTTGTTGATCCAGCGGAGTCTAAACCAGTTTTACAGCAACTTGCACAACTAAAATGCAATTTAGTAGCAATTTTTAACACACACCATCATCATGATCATGTGGGTGCTAATCTGGAGTTAATCGAAAAATTCCCCCAATTGACAGTATATGCTGGAATTGAGGATCGGGGAAGGATTCCTGGACAACAGGTATTTTTACAAGAAGGCGATCGCGTACAATTTGCCGATCGCACAGCAGAAGTATTTTTTGTACCCGGCCATACCCGCGCTCATATAGCTTACTACTTTCCTCCTGTAACACCTGGTGAGACAGGAGAATTATTCTGCGGTGATACTTTATTTGCTGGTGGTTGTGGTCGTTTGTTTGAAGGTACACCAGCGCAAATGGTAGACTCTTTAAGCAAACTGCGGGCTTTACCTGATAATACCCTTGTTTGGTGCGCCCATGAATACACTTTAAGTAATCTGCGCTTTGCATTAACAGTTGATAGTGAAAACACGGATTTACAAAAGCGATTTGCAAAAGTAACAGATATGCGTCAGCGTCAGGAAGCTACTGTTCCTTCTCTGCTTGGTATTGAAAAGAATACAAATCCGTTTTTACGCTGGGATCATCCTTCGTTACAATTAGCTGTAAATAGTAAAGATCCTGTACAAACTTTTGCTAAAATTCGCGGAATGAAAGATAAATTTTAAGTAAGTATTCAGCAGTCAGCTATCAGCTTTAAAGACTGAAATAGAAAACAAGAGAAAAATCAGGAGTGTATAAATTTTATGCAATTAAGAATTATAAATCTTTCCTCTTGCTGTTATTAGCTGATTACTGATTACTGATTACTTACACTTTATTCACAGGTTTACTCAATGTTTAAAAAGCATCACTAAACCTTCTCAAATACTCCTTTCTCCATAGAGAATCCCTTTTTCTGTTTGTCCTAATTTCCAAAACCCGTATTCCCTGACTTGGTAACAGTTTTAATCTTTCTTCTAACTGCTTCCAAGAATTTATTAACTCATATTCTACACCATAAGTAGCACATAACTGGGCAAAATTAATATCCTGGGGAGTGGCAAAAAATTCTTCAAAAGGTGGATCAAAATTAGCAATAGGTAACATTTCAAAAATTCCCCCACCATTGTTATTAATTAATACAATTGTCAAATGTCCAACTAACTTATTTCTCATTAAAAAACCATTAGTATCATGTAATAGGGCTAAATCTCCCGTTAACATCACACTACTTTGTTGATGATGTGCTATTCCTAAAGCAGTGGAAAGAGTACCATCAATCCCATTTGCACCCCTATTAAAATATGATTTTATTCCTGAATTATTTGGTTTCCAGAAAAATTCCACATCTCGCACTGGCATACTATTAGCAATAAAAAATGGTGTTTGTGGGGGTAGAATTTGCGAAATTAACCAAGCAGCTTTACTTTCAATTAAGTCTTCTATAGTTTCAAAAGTCTCATCAATATTTTTTCTAATTTGCGCTTCAATTTCACACCATTTTTGTAAATAAAACCCCCATTTCCCATTTCCCATTTCCCATTTCCCATTCCCCAATTTTTCTACAGATATCCTTAAATGTGTTGTTTTTCCATGTAAAGGATCTAAATTTTCAGCACTACTATCAATTAACCAGCGTTGAGGATTAACATTAATTAACCAATTACGTAATTCTTTACTAGTCGGCATTTCCCCAATTTGAATTACCATTTCTGGTGTTAATTCTTGGGACAAGTTTTGATTACGTAAAATTATGTCGTAGGTAGAAATTAGATAGGGGTTTAAATCTGCGTAATTTCTAACAGGAGAAAGTCCCTCAGCTAAAACAGGCCATTGCAAAGTTTGAGAAAGTCGAGCGATCGCTATACAATATTCTTCAGGTTCTTTGGGTTGTGCAACTCCAGCAATAATAATACCCCGTTGACATTTTTGCCATTCTTTAGGTAATTGATAATTGGTAATTGGTAATGGTGTTGCAATTATCCCAGAAAAGAACTCTTCACAATCTAATATAAAATCAGTACCATCAGAAATTGGTGCTAGAGGATCACGAAAAGGTATATTTAAATGTACAATTCCCCCGGTAGGAAATTGGCAACGTTCCCAAGCATGAATTACCGTTTGTCGCAAATAACTTAACATTCTTTTATTAGCGACAGGTGTAGCTAACTCGGTTTGCCAGTTAGGATAATTACTGTATAATTTTACCTGATCTATAGTTTGTCCAGAATGGCAATCTCGCAATTCAGCAGGTCTATCTGTAGTTAATATTAATAAAGGTACACGACTTTCTTTAGCTTCGATTACCGCAGAGTAAAAATTAGCTCCTGCTGTCCCTGAAGTACAAACTAAAACCACAGGTTTTCCTGTTGCTTTTGCTCTTCCCAAAGCAAAAAAAGCCGCAGAACGTTCATCTAAAATGGGAATAGCTTCAATATCTGGTGCTTGTTTGCTAAAAGCCACCGTTAAGGGAGTAGAACGAGAACCAGGACATAAAATAGCACAACTTAAACCCAAGCGTTTGAGGGTTTCTGTTAAAACATAAGACCAAAGTTGATTAAGATTATTAAAATTAAGCTGCATTAAATCAATATGGGAGATAAGACAATTTTTAATTTTAATTTGTTTATCGGGCTTTTTAATTTAAAATTTAAAATGTCTAAAATGTAAAACTTCTACTCTAATTTTTATGGACTGTATTCATTTAACAGGAATTAGTTGCTATGGCTATATTGGGTATTTACCAGAGGAAAAGGTTTTAGGACAATGGTTTGAGGTAGATTTGAAGTTATGGTTGGATCTTTCCCAAGCTACTGAGAATGACACTATTGAAGATACTGTAGATTATCGCACTGTTATTAATTTAGTGCAGAATTTAGTTAAAACATCTAAATTTGATTTGTTGGAGAGGTTAGCAGGTGCGATCGCAAATGCTATTCTTCAGCAGAATGATATGGTTTCTCAAATACAAGTTATTGTTATCAAACCTGCTGCACCCATACCCGACTTTAACGGCAAAATTAGCATTGAAATTACCAGAACTAGGTAAAAAGATAAATAGGGGTTGCTGAGAAAGTCTTTCCGTGAGGGCATAGGAGTCAGGAGTCAGGAGTCAGGAGTCAGGAGGAGATTTGAAAATTTCTTTGCCATCTCTTGAAATCCCAAAAAATGCACACTTTT